>JBBDIG010000020.1 GCA_040880525.1 Bacteroidia bacterium | reverse complement strand
GGTCTTAGTCTTAAAGCATAAAAAAAGCTGCCTCGGTAAACAGGCAGCTTTTTTTGTGTTTCATTTAGTAGGCACGTTGATTTGATTACCAAAACAACCTTGCCCCCTGTTTGTATTTTTGCCACGCAACACCAACCTCAATAACTCTATATGGAGATCATAAACTCTCTTTTTTCCTGGTTCATCAGAAAACGCCTGAATGAGCTTGGCCAGGCTATCAATAATCCTATTGAGACTCAGAGTGATCTCCTGAAAAACCTGATTTCGACTGCATCCGATACAGAGTGGGGCAAAAAGTATCAATATCAATCTGTCAAAACTTCCAGGGAATTTAAAGCACGGGTGCCTTTACAGGATTATGAATCGCACAAGCCCTATATTGAAAGGCTGATGAACGGAGAGAATAACCTGCTCTGGCCTTCTAAAATTAAATGGTTTTCCAAATCTTCAGGCACTACACAGGATAAGAGCAAATTTATTCCTGTTTCTGCTGAGGCGCTTGAAGAATGTCATTATAAAGGCGGAAAGGACCTCTACGCGCTCTATTATAATGCATATCCGGAATCCCAGATATTTACCGGAAAAGCCTTGGTGATGGGGGGAAGCCATAAGCTTCGTGAAGTGAGCAACGAGCTTTCATATGGAGATATATCGGCTATACTTATTCAGAATGTTCCATGGTGGGCAAATCTTCACCGAACTCCGGACTTGCGGATTGCGCTGATGGACGAATGGGAAAATAAAATTGAGCAAATGGCGCGGCAGGCAATTCAGGAAGATGTTTCACAAATGGTGGGAGTGCCGACCTGGACGGTTGTATTGATCAAAAAAATATTTGAGATAACGGGTAAGAACGATATGAGTGAAGTATGGCCTTCCCTTGAGCTATATGTACATGGCGGAGTGAGTTTTTCCCCATATCGTCATCTTTTCCAGGAATTGATACGCAGCAGCAAAATGAACTATTGGGAAACTTATAATGCCTCAGAAGGTTTTTTTGGAATTCAGGATCAGAGGGATAGTGATGAACTATTACTTCTCCTGAACAATGGTATTTATTATGAATTTTTGCCGGAAACCGAAATTGGGAAAGATGATCCGCAGACTCTTTCATTGGAGGATGTGAAGACCGAAACCAATTATGCACTGATCATTTCCACGAATGCAGGGTTGTGGCGCTACAACATTGGAGATACTATTCGCTTTACTTCCCTCGATCCTTTTCGCATAAAAATTACAGGTCGGACAAAGTCTTTTATCAATGCGTTCGGTGAAGAGCTGATGGTAGGCGATGCAGAAAAGGCGCTTGCGGAAACATGTCACGAATTGAGATGCAGCGTGACAGATTTCACAGCCGGCCCTGTTTATTTTTCTGTAGAGGGAAAGGGAGCTCACGAATGGTTCCTGGAATTTGAGACTGAACCGGACGATTTTGAACGTTTTATTGATTTGCTCGATGAAAAGCTGACCAGCACAAATTCAGACTATGAAGCAAAGCGGATTAATGACTTGGCTCTTCAAAGGCCGGTAATGCATAAGTTGGAACCCGGTACTTTTTACCGATGGATGAAACAACAAGGGAAGCTCGGAGGGCAAAACAAAGTACCCCGTCTCGCGAATGACCGAAAGATCATTGAGCAACTCAATGAATTTCTGAAATCTCCGGCTTAAAAGCGATAGCTGCTACGGATAGTGAGGCTTTGGCCTCGGAAATTTTGCGGTAGCAGCAAGCCATCCAGATGCCAGGTGGAGGCACTGAAGAAAAACCGCTCATTCAGATTAGTGCTCAGTCCTAAAGCTACTCCGCCCATTCCATAAGCACCATAGCTATAGCCTGTTTGAATTTTCAACCAATTCATCAAATGCTTCTCAAAATTCACATACATCAGCGGAAAATAGCCATCTGTTCTTTGGTAGAACGCACCAATATCAACCTCACTTTTCCAGATCTCAATTTTCCTTTTAAAATTAAGTTTCAGCCGGAAAGGCAGCATTTTAGAAACGGCTTCTCCTTTCGCTACGCCACCCAATCTTGCCTCAAGGCTATCCAGCGAGGTTTCAAGATCAGCGCTGGCTTCACCGGAAATTAATGAGCGCACATCTACTCCCGTAAAACTTATTGATGTATCAATACTGAGTAGTTCCGACTGATCATTCCACCGGATGAAGCCTAAATCCAATCCATAGAATGAGACTATGCTATTTCCCTTTTCCCAAGAAACGAACAAATCTGCAGCGACCCCGGCTCCTCTGAGATCAAGATTTCCTGGCTGGCCGGTTTGTTCAAAATTCATCTGAAGTGATAACTGAAGCGAATCCGCATTGCTGCTCGTATACAAGTTCCCTTGCGAAATATTCAGATCCTTATACAGATGGCCCGATACAAATGCCAATGCACCCCCGGCAAGCCAGTTCGAATTTGCACCAGAAAACTGCTTAACCCCATGAAATTTTACCGAGGAATAAGCATAATCATCATATTCTGTTTCAGATAAATTGGCTGACTCGCCTTTGAACCGGGAGTTTCCCTGAAATATAAGCCGGAAAAAATCATCAGGGAAGGCAACGGAGTAGTGTTGCAGGTAATTGACGCTAATACCATAATGAAAGCCTTTGTCGGCAGCCGTATCCTTTTTATTAAAATAGCCGGTACTAAAATTCAGATCCAGGCCAGCAGTATTGTTGATCAGCAGTTTACCGGCAGCCGTTTCTATTTTATCTTCTTCAATGAAGCCGCCAAAATAGTAGTTAGAAATAAAGCTGTTTTGCACCGTATTGCTTCCCAGAAGAAAATTTAATTCCGTAGAAACGCTTTGGGTCCCAGCACCTGCGCGCCAATTGTCATAAGCTGACGCATAAGGAAGAGTTTGGGATGCAAGAAGAAAGGGAAATAAAACGTACAGAGAGAGGAGGTAGAAATGTCTCGTCATTAATTATTTATTCACAATTCGATAGGTGAAATCGGTGGTAAGGATCATGTCCAGGGTATAATGGTCGTAAACCTTTACCTTATTAGAAAAGGGAGTATGGAGTATTGCCTTTACCAGCACCTTATCTGAACGCTGAAGATTCATTATCTGCGCTTGATCCAGTTTGGCCTGCACCATGGTCTGCACAGGATTCCTGATTTTGCCATCGGGCTGGAAATTGGTTGCTGCATTTATCACATTTCCCGGTGCGGTAAAAATGGAATCAATTACTTGCCCCGTAAAGGATTCCAGCAAATAGAAAGTGAGGCCAATATCCATCGGGAACATGTTTTCCGCTTCTAAATTCAGCGTAGCTTCCTGAATATTTCCAATCGCTTCTTCTTCTGTCAGATTCAGTTCAAGTGTATCCTGAAGTGTAAGCCTAGTGGCTGAGTAGTCCAGCGGGATCTGCAATCCCATGATCACCGCAATTTCACTGGTTCTGTAAAGAAAATCTTTGTGGCCGCTGACATTCCCGTTCGGGTTAAGTTCCACATCCAGGCTGTAAGTCACTTCCTTTGGGATGATCTTTAGTGCCTCTGGCAGATTGCTATTAGATTTCGACAATTCGAGCGTCTTATTTCCGGCTTCAAGAGGTCCATCGGTCGCTCTTGGAATATTGATAGGCGACTCAAGCAGAGGGCTTTGTAGCAAACTGGTACTGGGCGGATTTTGAAATGATACCGTATTCACCTGTATCTCACCGTCCGCACCCACCGTATTGTCGAACTGAAGTTCCATATGGACATCTTCAAACTCCAGTTGTCCGGAAGCTACCTGATCAAAAAAATCAAACTTAATTTGTTCCGGTCCTACCTCAAACTGCTTTTGGCCAAGATAACCTTCCACATATTCAGGCACCACATTGACTAATCCATAAAAAACGTAAATACTGTCATCAAGCGAAAGGGAGGCGAGTTTGCCTGTGGAATCAATGCTAACCACAAAAGTATTATAGAAGGTATTGTATTTGGTTCCGTCCTGGCCCCTCAGGTCCACACGATAGCCCCTTACATCCACATCTTCAGAAAGATAAACGGTATCCCCGGCAGGCGCAGGGGGTATTACTCTTCGAATGACCAGGGACCGGCCGCCTTTTTTAGCTTCAGGAATTTCATAGTTGATATAAACGGAATCCTGGATCGTGGAAGCCACAGTCATCTTGATCGTTCCTTCGGCAAGTATCATACTTGTGAGTTCCGCATCCGGAATGTCGTAGGCAATATCTTCTTTGGTATCCACCAGGTTTTGAGCTGGAAATATTGCGGTGGCAGATTGCACTTGCAGCGCTGAAGCTGTCAGGGTTATTTCCAGTGCATCATTTGTATCAATAGGTACCGGATTACCATTACTGCCGGGGCTGTTTATGTTGGTAATTGCTGCAATCAGGGTTCCTTCTACGGTTTTGCCGGCCAGGGGATAATTCTCCACGAACTCCTGCCCGCTCACGATCAGCGGTATCGTATCCTGAATTACGATGGTGCCTGACGTCTTATTACTAAGCGTCAGGTGTACCTCCTCAATATCTACCGGAAAGCCATTTTTAATTTTCAGTTCAAGGTTCCCGGATTTGAAAGTTGCTGTTTGAAATAATGAATTGGCATCAACTTCTACCGCGCCCGCTGAAAGATTGTCAAATGGAGGCAGTACGAAGTTTTGTCCATGGCTGCTCAAAATCACCGATCCAAAAGGCGGTCCGGCTCCACGGGCCACTTGTCCCAGTGTTATGTCCTGAGATATTACACGTGTTCCCAGGCTGATTGAGCTAAGGGTGACTGTTTTTGGAAGGGTGGTATCAGGGATTTGCAGCAAAGTATCAAGCCCCGCTGAATAAATCTTTTTGTTGTACACAAAAGTCACAGATGAATCTGAATTGGCCACAATCAGAGAATCAGAAATAAGGTCATATATCGTGAGTTGCCCCTTCAGCAGTGGTGCCGAGAGATCACTATTCCATGCAGGGTCTTCCCGTTTGCATGCGATCGCCAAAACCACCAGAAGGCTGATTAAGGCTATATTCAGAAACTTGCTCATTCTTAAATTTTAAATTACAAACTTAAATTGTCAGGCAGGATTTTCAATTGATTTCAACCGGCTGAGAAGTGGCGGGTGCGAATAATGGAAGAAAACGTATGCGGGATGGGGACGAAGATTGGCAAAATGATCTGTATGTAATTTTATCAATCCTTCCTTTAGCGCAGTGCCGTCTGCCGTTTTAGCCGCAAAAGCATCAGCCTGGTATTCATGTTTTCTTGAAAGGTAATTCATTAATAACCCTAAAATGAGTGAAATAGGTTCATAAAGTATTCCGAAGGCTATAATATTCACAGGCAAACTCCATTCAGGAGCTCCCAATGCTGCCGACAGATCCTCCGAAAAAACAAAGCGACTGAAGATAAACAGCATAATCCCGGTCTGAAGAAGCGACAGCACCAGGTTCAGCACAATATGTTTCTTTTTATAATGACCTACTTCATGAGCCAAAATAGCCACCAGCGATTCAGGAGAATTTTGCTCAATAAGGGTATCAAACAGAACAATTTTTTTGCTTCTCCCAAACCCTGAGAAAAACGCGTTGCCTTTGCTGGAGCGTTTGGAGCTGTCCATTACCAGGATATTCTTCAGCGGAAAATTCACACTTTCTGCATAGGCCACTATTTTTTCCCGAAGTTCACCTTCCTCCAGCGGACTCAATTTGTTGAAGAGCGGAATAATGAGGCTGGTATAGAAGAAGTTGGCAAAAACGATAAAGGCAGCGGCAATCAACCAGGCGTACAGCCAGAAATCCTGGCCGGTCTCAAGAATAAACCAGAGTATCGCGGCCATCAGCAAACCTCCGATCAGTATGGCGAGCAGATATCCTTTAAGCTTATCAACTATAAAGATTTTGACAGTGGTGCGGTTGAAACCATATTTTTCCTCAATTACAAAAGTGTTGTAGAGAGAAAATGGCAGCCCCAGCAGATCAGAGGCGATTCCCAGCACACCAAAGTAGACGAGCGTAAAGAGTATAAGATTATCGAAATATGGGATCAGAGCTGTATGAAGCCAGCCAAAGCCGCCCAGTAAAATGACAACCAGAATGGCGATAAAACTGAGGGTGCTGCTGATAATTCCCAGCCGTCTTTTCTCCCGGTTGTATTCCTGCGCTTTTCGGTATTTTTCCTCATCATAATATACCTTAAGTTCCTCCGGCAAAGTTTTGCTCCATCGCTTGCTGTTCAGATAATCCAGCAACTCGCCCAGCACGAAATTGAATATCAGGATTCCCAGTATAATATAAAAGTAAGTTTGTTCCATGTCGGGATCAGCAGAAAGTGCCAGTGGTGGCCATTATAACTGTTTTATAAATTGACGGAAATCTTTATCCGATCGGAAATCCTTTACATCAGGAGCCGATTGAAGCTTCTGAATGTGCTCTTTATTTTCAAAATAACCGGCTTTCCGGGCTTTTTTCAGATAATCTAACATCCTGAGTTTCTGATCTTGTCTGGCATTAAGAAGCGCCCATTCATAGTACACCTCTCCGGAAACTGCGGAACTAAGGTCAATGGCTGTCGCCAAATCCTTTTCTGCTTCGCGATAATAGCCCAACTCCTTCTTGGCACGGGCACTTTCGATGTAAGGCAGCGGGTTTTCCGGATTCAGCTTAATGGCAATTCCAAGATCATCCAGGGCTTTGCTGTGATTTTCCAAACTGTTCAATGCTCTTGAACGGTAAAAATATGTTTGTGCGTTTTCCGGGTTCAGTTCCAGCGCCTGTGTAGCATCCGCCACGGCCTTATCATGTTCATTGAGATTGTACCAGGCCAGGCTGCGATTTCGCCAGGCCATTTCCAGCGATGGGTCTAATTCAATTGCGCGGGTAAAGTCCTTGATAGCCAAATGTATGTCACGGTCATGTACAGCAAGTCGCTGATTATTGTAATGTGTGGATCCGCGGTTATTATAAGCCTGTGCATGGGTTGAATCCAGTTGAATGGCTTTATCATAATCGGCTCTGGCCCTGCCGAAATCATTCAGTTGGTAGTAACTGGTGCCACGATTATTATACGCGTCAGGATTGAGTGGATCTGCTTTGATGGCTTTGTTAAACCACCGGATGCCTTTTTTATACTTTTTGTTCCGGTTGTGTATCAGGCCTGTACCCATCATTCCGCCCGAAAAGTTCGGATCCAGCTTTAGCGTATGCTTAAAATCTCTCAGGGCTTTTGAGAGGTTGTTACTATAGAAATGCGCAAATCCGCGGTAGTACCATGCATTAAGGTGGTCAGGATCCATCAGGATCGCTTTATCAAAAGCCAGTACAGCTTCCGTGAGTTCTCCCCGATTGTATGATTTTATTCCGGATTGATAATACTCATTCTGCGCCTTCAGAGAAAACGGAAGGGTAATTATGAGAAACAGCAGCAGGCGCACCGGTTTGGCAACAGCGATATGAGGTGCATGAAGAAACCGGTTTGGGCGCATAGGAAATTTTAGCATTGAAACTTTGATCAGACCAGCGTCTTTACATTCAAAATTTCTTTGAGCTGTGAAATGGTATAATCAATCTCATCGCGGGTATTGTATTTTCCAAAGGAAAAACGAACCGAGATGCGGCCGGGTTCTGCCGGCAAAGCCCTGATCACATGGGAGCCAACATCCGATCCAGAAGAGCAGGCGCTGCCGCCAGATGCGTATATTCCCTTGATGTCCAGGCTGAAAAGCAGCATGTCGCCCACATCGCCTGGCGGAAAGGAAACGTTGAGTACCGTGTACAGACTTTTATCAGGATCTGTTTCGCCTCTGAAACCAATGTCAGGAATTTCTTCGCGCAGGCGGTCCATCATGTAGCTCTTCAATCCCTGCAGTTTCGCCTGCATTTCATCCATCTCTTCCCAGGCCATTTCCATTGCTTTGGCCATTCCGATGATTCCGTAAATATTTTCGGTGCCGCCCCGCATATTCCTTTCCTGGCTTCCACCCTGTATAAAGGGCTTCATTTTATTGCTACTATTAATGTACATAAATCCAATACCCTTGGGGCCATTAAATTTATGTGCGGACGCTGAAATGAAATCAAGTTGAGAGGATTTCAGGTCAACCGGCAGATGTCCTATCGTTTGCACCGTATCGCTATGGAAGTATGCGCCATATTCTTTGCAAATCGCGCCTGTTTTCACGAGGTCCGTCAAATTGCCAATTTCATTATTGGCATGCATGAGGGTAACCAGCGTTTTCTGATTGTCGTTGCTCAGCAACTCACGAAGGTGTTCATAGTCCACAGTACCTTTATCATCCAGCTTCACGTATTCTACCTGCGCCAGTTTGGCCTCTTCAAGGCGCTGCGCAGAATACAGAACAGCGTGATGCTCAATAGCTGAAGTGATAATGCGCTGAATGCCTAAATCTCTTGCACCGCAGGAAAGCACGGTGTTATCCGCTTCCGTTCCGCCAGAAGTGAAGAATATCTCGCCCGGAGAAACATCCAGCAGCTTTGATATGGTTTTCCGTGCCTGCTCAATTAGCGTCCGGCTTTCCCGCCCCAAAGCGTGAATGGATGAAGGATTACCGTAATTCTCCTTCATGGCACTATGCATCACCTCAATAACTTCAGGAGCCAGAGGAGTGGTTGCTGCATTGTCCAGATATACTCTTTTCATGGCTGACACTGTTTTTTAAATTTTTGCTTTTAAATACCGATAAAAAGGAGGGCGCTGTGTTTAAATTCAAATATGTGAAGATGCCGGGTTGGAAAGTTTTTAGCTGTTATTTTCCTGCAACAGTGCCCGGATATCCTCAATCATCTTTTTAGCTAAATTTTCAGCAGTGTTCTGGGATTCGCTTTCAGCATATATCCTGATAATGGGTTCAGTATTGGATCTGCGCAAATGAACCCAGTCGTTGTCAAAATCTATTTTTACACCATCCAGTTCGTTAGTTGGCAAATGCTGATACTTTTCCTGCATTTGTTTCAGAATACCCTGGGTATCTGCACCTTCAACCAGTTGCACCTTATTTTTCGAAATAAAGTAATCAGGATAGCTGTTGCGAAGCTGGGAGCATTTGGTGCCGGTTTTGGCAAGATAAGTAAGAAAAAGTGCTACGCCAACTAAGGCATCCCGCCCGTAATGCAGCTCCGGGAATATAATACCTCCGTTGCCTTCTCCGCCAATTACGGCATTTTGCTCCTTCATCATTTTCACTACGTTTACCTCGCCTACCGCTGAGGCAAAATGCCTTGAGCCGTGTTTTTCAGTAATATCTTTCAAGGCACGCGTAGAGGATAGATTGGAAACCGTGGAGCCTGGTGTATTTTTCAGTACATAATCGGCAACCGCCACCAGCGTATATTCTTCGCCAAAAAAGGATCCGTCCTCGCTCACAAGCGCAAGGCGATCCACATCCGGATCTACTGAAATGCCGAGATCGGCCTTATGAAATTTCACTTCGTTGGAGAGGCTGGAGAGATTTTCGGGCAAGGGTTCGGGATTATGAGGAAACCGGCCATCAGGCGTGCAATGAAGTTCATGTATAGTTTCCACCCCCAGTTCCTGAAGCAGCTTAGGAAGTACCAAGCTTCCGGAACTGTTTACGCAATCTATCACCACACTAAATCCGGCTTTTTTGACCACCGCTTTATCCACGAGTTCCAGCGCCAGTATTTTATCAATGTGCTTGTCCAGATAAGTGTCATCAGTAGAATAGCTGCCAAGTTTATCGTTTTTCTCGAATTTATACAGATGCTCCTTCGCTATTTTCAGCACCTTTTCGCCTTCTTGCCCGGAAATAAACTCACCTTGTTCATTCAGTAATTTCAGGGCATTCCATTGAGCAGGATTATGGCTGGCCGTAATAATTATCCCTCCGCCAGCCTTTTCGCTGGCTACGGAAAGCTCCACCGTGGGAGTGGTCGAAAGCCCAAGATCCACCACGTTTATGCCCATTGCCATGAGCGTTCCGCTCACGATGCGGTTTACCATATCTCCACTCACGCGGGCATCGCGGCCTACTATTACCTTTGGCGTTTTATCCTCCATTTTGAGAAATGTGGCATAAGCAGCAGTAAATTCAACGATAGCATTGGGTGAAAGACCTTCATCCCTTCTTCCGCCTATGGTTCCTCTTATTCCAGAAATGGATGTTATTAATGTCAAAATGTACAGGGTTTAAAAATTTGGGTGCAAATTTAGAAATATTAACCCTTGCTTTTAAACATTCTGCTCTGCCGCTACGGATGATCCCATTCATTTTCATCTGTGCATTAGGAATTTGAGCTTTTGCCAAAAAATGGAAAATGTGATCAAAACGTTTGGCGGCTGGCGCAGTAAAACTTTTTGCAATTCGGTCATGGATATTACTGAAAACCTTCGCATTCTGCCGGCTTTGCGGTTAAGCAAGCATCTCTGTCTTTCCGATCAGGAAGTAACATTAATTATTTTCCATTAGAACTTTATTCTAATATAAAACGATTAATGGCGGGTATGTATTAGTTTAACATGGAATTGCTATGAATTCACCATTATTTACTGGGCAAAATCTGATAGTACTAAAGGAAACGCGCTCTACAAATGCTCATGCGCTGGATCTTCTGAAAAGGGAGCGGCCTACAGAGGGCACCGGCATTTTTGCTTATCATCAAATAGAAGGAAAAGGCCAGCACAATACTTCCTGGGAAAGTGATACGGGCAAGAACATTTTGGTCAGCATCATTTATTATCCTTCCTTTTTACCGGCCATCCGGCACTTCCTGCTCAACATGTCGGTGTCACTGGCTGTTAAGGATTTCTTTGATCTGCATATTCCAGAAAGGGTTCGCATTAAATGGCCGAATGATCTTTATTATGAGGAGAGAAAACTGGGCGGAATTCTCATTCAGAACTCCATCGTATCCGGCAGATTCCGGTCTTCAGTGATTGGCCTGGGACTGAACATCAACCAGGAACAGTTTCCGTTGTATCTGCCAAATCCCATCAGCCTCAGCATAGTTACCCAACAACAGCATAATCTTCAGCAACTCCTCGATCAGCTTTTTGGCTGCCTGGAAGCCCGCTACCTTAGGTTAAAGAAGATGGATTCTGACCGGATCAAAGAAGAGTATGAGCAATTTCTGTATAAAAAAGATGAGGAGGTGCGTTGCATTCCGGCTTATGAACGCGAGCAAACAGGCAAGATCCTGGGCGTGGAGGAGGACGGCCATCTTAGAATGCAGATTGGAGACAACATTAGGTACTTTGGATTCAAAGAGATCGCCTTCCCGCTCTGAACAAAGCTTTGAAAAGCTGCATTATTGAGGAAACGTAAAAGCCGCAGAAAATGAAGACACTTCTCATGATAGTGGAGACAGGCACATTGAACCAGCCTAAGTTGCGCTCCGAAGATATTCCTATGAGTTCACAAAGTGTGAAGGAAGCAATGGAAGCTGGAAAGCGCCTTAAGATCAGAGAAATAAAGCCTGACCTGATAATTTCAGAGAACACCGAAACCGCCATTGAAACTGCTTCTTATTTAGCAGAAGAACTGGATTTGCCCCGGTCTGTGGTGGAGGTGGATGAATATATTCACAGAGCCGAAGCCGATGAACTCGTGGAGATTTTGAGGGGCATTTCTCCTGATTCCAACACGGTGCTTCTTTGCGGCCAGCAGACTTCCTTTACAGAACTCGCCAACCAACTGGCGGGAGAAGAAATGGAGGAACTTGAGCCGGGTGCTATTGCATGCATAGAACTTAAGATAAATAGCTGGAAAGAGCTGGACGAGAGAACAGGCCATGTTTCGTTCGTAATTGATCCTGATGACGAACCGCCAGCCAGCCATAGCCAGGATTTCCTCAGCGCGTAATCTTCTTAGGAACGCCCCACGTCTCTGTCTGCTCAGCGTTCCACAATTCCGGATAAAACATTCGTTTCTGATGACGTGGTGGCAGGTATTTCTGCCAGTTGGTGCCGCCCGTTGCCGGTATAGCCTTTCCCCCGATTGAACTCAGGTAACGCGCTGCCGATTTATAATGCTGCATCGGCCACTCTACATTTACAAGATGATCATAGTCGCGCAGCAGGTTTTCCAGTTCATCATCGGTTTTCCCCCCATTTTTTAATTGAAGGAATTTCTGCCAGAGATTATCTTTTTGCCTTTCCTGCGCAAGTGACAGCAACTGATCATTGTATTTCTCCTCGAATCTTTGAAGCGTTAAGCTCTTTTTGCCGGTTGCCGTTTCCGTTGCGCCATAGCGCCAATAGATATAGTTTACCTGCTCAGCTACCGGCTTTCCTTTCATGCCTTCACGATAATCAATGTGCAACAGGTTCAGGACGTCAGTGCTGCTGAGTTCGATCATCCTGTATTGTGCAGATTGGAATCCACTTGCGGGATACAGTGCCAGCCTGAACTTTTTAAATTGCTCAGGATCCATTCCATCTATCATTATTGTGAAAGAATGGGTGAGATTAGTGAAATAGTTGATCATTCTTTTCAGCCGCTCCTTAAAGAAGGCAGGCGTGGGAAGCGGTATTGCAGTGATCTGATTCAGTTCCCATAATGTGAGCCTGAAGTACAACTCCGTGATCTGATGGTAAATAATGAATACCATTTCATCCGGAAAGGCCGTTCGTGGATTCTGAAGATTGAGCAGTGCATCAATATTTAAATATTCCCAGTAATCCACGTGTCTGCTGTGGTAAAGCCCTTCCAGATAAGGCGCAAGATCTTGTCCTTCCTTTGCAAATTTTTCCTGTAGTTTTTGTATCTGAACTTCAATATCATTTTCTGGCGTCATGGAATCAGGCTTAGTGTCTTATTTTTCATTTTCATGCAATATGGGCAGAAAATTCAGGAACCCGAAGGCAATCGAGAACATATCTATAAATTCTCAGATGAAACCTAAAGTAATTATATCGCAGGAGGTGAAGTTAAAACAATTGCGCAGTGTAGGATACTTTCGGAGATTGGATATTAAAAACTTTTGATGCCGGATTATCAGATCAGGAGAAAGGGGAATCGAAATCTTTAAAAAGCGGGTTCTTCTTGTCTTTCTCAGAGATAATGGGGTTTGCCGCTCCCCAGTCAATATTCAGGTCCTTGTCGTTCCACATCAGTCCGCGTTCGGAGGCGCTGTTGTAAAAGTCTGTACATTTATAAGCAAAGATGGTATCGTCCTCCAGGGTTAAAAATCCGTGGGCAAAACCTTCAGGAATCCAAAGCTGGTGAAAATTGCTTTCACTGAGTTCAGTTCCATAATATTGGCCATAGGTGTCAGAGCTTTTCCTGATGTCAACCACTATATCGTAAACCTTTCCGCGAATTACCCTGACTAGCTTGCCCTGGGCATGAGGAGGAGCCTGAAAATGCAATCCCCGCAGCGTATTTTTCACAGATTTGCTCTGGTTGTCCTGTACGAATTCAGTAGGCAGTCCGGCTTCCCTGAACAGCCTGGCATTAAAGCTTTCAAAGAAATACCCACGGTTATCCTGAAAGACATTTGCCTTTATAAGAAGAACACCTGGGAGATTGGTTGTTTGTATTTCCACAATGCGGCATTTTATTAAGAGTGCAAAATTATCAGAATAAAAACAACTGTCTTGTTCAATTGGTAGTAAGGAAAACAGCACAATTCTCTTTTTTTAGAGATATTTGCAATTCTTAACATTCTTTATTTTAACATAAAACATCAAAACCGACAGTATGAAAAGGATTTTAACACTGTTTCTGTGCCTGCCGTTGCTAACTATGGCTCAGGAAACTACGACACTAAAGAGTTCACAAAAGGTGAGTGTGGAAGAAGAAGCCAACCTTCCCAATAAGGTATATCCCCAACAAACTGCTTCGGAGCATAAAGGGCCTAAACCTCCGGTTGCTTATAAGAAGTTAAATGAAGCTACAGATATGGTGCAGGTAGGTTTTACCTATGCTGACCTCCAGACCAACGGTGCACCCGGACGCAGGGTTATCGCCTATGACAATGGCAAAGTTTCCGTGGTATGGACTACTTCGCATGAAGCAGATGTTAACTCTAACGAGAGAGGTACAGGTTACAACCATTTCAATGGCAATAGCTGGCTTCCGCTTGCAGGCATTGAGGAACGCATAGAAGTGGCAGATGATATTCAACTCCCGAATCGGATCGGATGGCCAAACATCAATTACACTTCGTCCAATGAATATACAATCACCCACTCCGCGACTAATGGTGGTTTTGTTTTAACAGAAAACGATGCAATAGGCGGAACCAATTGGTCTTCACGGGAAATTTTTCAGAACGGGCCTATTTGGGCGCGTACCGCACAAGGCGGCAATGACTATGTATATATGCTTGCCAACTATAGCACTCTAACCGGGGGAGGCGATAAAATTATTGATGGCATCACCAATCCCACAGTGTATTTCAGAAGCGATGACAATGGCCAGGCCTGGATCAATTCAGAAGAACTCCTGCCGGGATACGATACCAGCCGCTACCGTTTTGGAGCAGCCGATTCTTACGCAATTGATGCACAGGACAATGTAGTAGTCATGCTGATTGGCAGCGGCTCTCAGGACCTGGCTATGTGGAAATCAACCGACTATGGTGACAACTGGACCAAAACCGTAATATATGAATTCCCTATTGCACCTAGAGACAAGGATGAAATCTTCGATTCGATTTCCTTTTATGACGGCAGCGTAGATGTTGTTCTCGATGATCAGAATAACGCGCATGTTTTTTATGGAATTCGCTCTATTCAGAATGATGAAGACGTTGACACCAGCCTTACATTCAGCTATTTCTTCGACAATAATGGCATGGGATATTGGAATGAAGTTACCCAGACCCATACAAGAATAGCTGAATTGGTGGATGAAATTGGTGGTGGTATTCCCACCAGCATGATAAGGGGTAATTTCCCTACGAACGGTGGAATTCAATACGGCAATAATATGCTCGTAACCTTTCCTACTTCCACTATTGATGAGAATGACAATATTTATTGTTTTTACAGTGCCAGGGTGATGCTGGATGATGCATTACTAGATGCCAACTACTCAGATATTTATGTGGTATATTCAGAGGATGGAGGGGCTACCTGGAGCAATGAACAGAACCTGACAAAAACTGCCGTTGAATGGGGTAATCAAAATAATCCATTCCCATTGGGTGAATCGGTATTCCCAAGCGTGGCAAGAAGAACGGTAAATGGAGAGGCCAAATTGATCTGGCAGGAAGATGCAGAGGTCGGTACTTCCGCTCAGAACCAACACGGAGTGAGTGATGGCAGCTATATCATGTTTGCATCCATTGATGTAGATCGTATTCTCAATAATGAATTCGGAGAAACCGGAGTGGGTATAGTCAAAAAGTCAATCAACAATGTTTTTAGCCTCGGCCAGAATTTCCCAAACCCATTTTCCGGCAATACTACTGTGGAGCTGGAAATGAATAAACCTGCTGTTACTACCATCACAGTTACAGATATGGTGGGTAAAATGATAAGCACTGAAACCCGCAATCTTAGTAGCGGGACGCATAACATTTCCCTGTCAGCGGAGAGACTCAATGCCGGTGTATATTTTTACACAGTTGAGGCTGGCGACTTTAGCGCTACCCGCAGAATGATGGTGAGATAAGCATTTCTCAATCATAATAATAATTATATTAGAAGGGCTTCACTTTATTTCAGGTGAAGCCCTTTTTTAATGGTATGTCTTCTCGTTTATTTAGCTTTTTTGTTGAATCTTGAGGTTTTCTGTTTAATTCACCCATTCTGATTTTCCCTTGCACAATTACTTCTTTCCAATCTTTAATGGCCTTTTGCTCGGGTTTCTGCTAAGCATACTTCTGGGTGCTGTATTTTTTTATTTGATTCAGACCAGCGTTCAAAATGGGATGAAGGCGGGGATTACAATAGCAGGCGGTGTGATCCTGTCTGACATATTGCTCATTAGTCTGGCGATTTTTGCTAATCAGCTTCTGCCTGAAATCCGCAAAGGGGAAATGATAATTGCAGGAGCAGGTGGGGTTTTGCTCATTATTTTTGGAATTCTGATCATTACTAAGGGAAATCCCCATCTCATGTATCCAAGTACGCCAGCCGGTAGTTTTATTTACTACGGAAGTACAGGTTTCGTCCTGAATACGCTAAATCCGATCAACCTCTTTTATTGGTTTTCGATTTCCACCTATCTCACACAGGTGGACGGATATGCCCTCCGGGAACAGATTCTCTTTTTTGGAAGTGCAATTGCCGCAATTTTTGGTACTGAAACTTTCATCTGTTTCATTGCCATTCGCCTGAAGCAATACCTGAACAGCCGTGTATTATGGTGGATAAATATGGTTGCCGGAGGTTCGTTGTTGCTATTGGGTGGCCGCCTTATCTGGATGATGGCAGCCGGATAAATGGAAACTACATACAATAAAAGCCCGCTATCTGGTTTTCGGGGGGATTTCGGGCAAATTTTGGATAACCTTACAAATGATCAATTCATGACCTCAAGAACCAGCCTGAGAAAAATATTTCACTTAAAATTGCATCGTTGATCCCACGGCATAAAGGAATAGTTATTGCCGAAAGGCGCATTCAGCGGCAGTTTCAGAAATTTTTAGATTATACTAAATGGCAGCACGGTTTAGATTCCTCTACGCCTTCCTCTTTTTATTTCTTATTTCTTGTGCAGAGAACCGGATAGTCCGGGAGCATTCGGGTTTCGTTCCGCAACCTGAGAAATTATCTCCTTCTGAGCAGAATGTACTGGCTCAGTATTTTGCACGCGAGAAAGCAACACAACTTGATCAGCTTCTTGAACGATACAATCGCTACTATGGATTTCATGGCAATGTCCTCATTGCTTCCAAAGGAAATATTCTGTATGAAAGCGGGATCGGGTATGCTGAACTGAGGGAAAAAACACCACTTACTACTGATGCGGTTTTTCAATTGGCCTCCATCAGCAAGCAATTCACAGCCCTGGCAGTATGCATGTTGCTCGAAGAGAGAAAACTGGATTATAATGACCAACTCACTAAATTTTACCCGCAACTCCCGTATCAGAATGTAACGATCCGCCATCTGTTAAACCATACTTCAGGCTTACCGAACTACATGTGGCTCGTAGAGAATAGCTGGAAGCAGGAACGTGCTCCTTACAATGACGAAGTGATAAACCTTATGGCAACCACGCCAATGGGTGTATATTTTCGTCCGGGCCGCAGGTTCGACTATTCCAATACCGGATACATGTTGCTTGCCGCCATTGTAGAGAAAGTTTCAGGAGTAAGTTTTCATGATTATGTTGAGGAGCGGATCTTCAAACCGCTTGATATGGAAAGCAGTTTTGTTTACAGCAGCGCCCGCGAATACAATTATGGTTGCCGGCTGGGAGGATTTACCCGCTACCGCTGGGGATTTCGCTCCGTACAGGAAGATATTCACAACGGAACCGTAGGAGATAAAGGAATATACAGTACAATTGAAGATCTGTATAAATGGGATCAGGCGCTCTATTCCGAAAAGATCGTGAGTTCAGCCACACTCCAAAAAGCCTTTACACCCGGTACGCTCAACAACCGCAGGAATATTCCTTATGGATTTGGGTTTCGCCTGAGTGAAAGGGATGATAAAAAGGTGGTGTATCACAATGGGCTTTGGCATGGCTTCAGAACCAGCTTCATGCGCTACGTAGAAGATTCAGCTACTATCATTGTACTCAGCCATTCGAATTGTGAAGGGAAAAACAATCTGGTTCGTCAAATAGAAACTGTACTTTTTCAGCAGGAACAATTCAATCCTGCAAAGGTGCTCGCTGAGGTGGCGCTTTATCAGGGCGTGCAGCAAGCCGTAGAACATTATCATAAAATGGCCGGTGCCGGAGAACTGGCAAACCTTCAGCCCTTCCAGTTGAGCGAAATTGCGGAAATACTTGAGCAAATGAACAAGCCAATATTATCCAGCCGCCTGCAACAATTAAAGCAGGAGCTTCACCAACTGGCATCAATGCAATCTTCCCCGGATGCACAGGGCTGAATTCGGCAGCGTTCTTAGAATCCTGCGGAATCTTCTCCCGTAAATTTCACGAAGCCATCAAATTGGATTATCCATTTAGCGCTTAATCACGAGCCGCGAAGTATTTTTATTTTTGCAGCTTCAACACCAATCCTAAAATCAATAACCTATGAATTTATTGAAATGCCTGGCACTGGCAGCCATGCTGTTCACTGGGAATTTGCTGGCCCAGGAAGGCCGCATTAAATTCACTGCATATGATCTGGATAACGGCCTTCATGTCATCCTGCATGAAGATCATTCTACCCCGATTGTGGCTGTTTCCGTGCTTTATCATGTAGGCTCCAAAAATGAAGATCCGCAACGCACCGGTTTTGCCCATTTCTTTGAGCACCTGCTTTTTGAAGGCACAGAAAACATTGGACGCGGAGAGTACATGAAAATCGTAAAGGAAGCTGGCGGCCAGTTAAATGCAAATACTTCGTTTGACCGGACCTTTTACTATGAAGTGCTTCCCTCCAACCAATTGGAGCTTGGGCTTTGGCTTGAGTCAGAAAGGATGCTACATGCTAAAATTGACTCTATTGGAGTGGAAACCCAGCGTGGCGTAGTAAAGGAAGAAAAAAAGCAGCGTATTGATAACACCCCTTATGGTACGTTGCTCCAGGAGGTGTACAGCCATGCCTATGAAGTTCATCCATATCAGTGGGTGCCGATTGGTTCCGAACAATACATTGACCAGGCGACCTTAACGGAATTCATGGAATTCTACAAAACTTTTTATGTTCCCAATAACGCTACAATTTCCATTGCGGGTGATATTGATATTGAAGAAACAAAAAAGCTTGTTGAGAAATATTTTGGTGATATTCCCCGGGGAACCCATGTAATTCCCCGGCCAGAGATAACGGAGCCCGCCAAGACTGCAGAAGTTCGTGATACCGTTTTTGATAATATACAACTACCTGCTGTTGTTATGGCATATCATACACCGGCCATGGGAACGGAGGATTATTATGCCGTGAGCATGTTGGCCACCATTCTTTCGCAGGGTGGCAGCTCCCGGTTGCAGAAAGAAGTGGTGGACGATCAGCAAAAAGCAGCCTTTGTTGGGGCCTTTCCGTTGCCCACCGAGGATCCTGGCCTCACATTTTTCCTGGCAGTTGCCAATCTCGGTGTAGATCCGGCCGATCTGGAAGGTTCCATAGAAGCAGAAATTGAAAAGCTTCAGAAGGAAAAGATCAGTGAAGAGGAATTTCAAAAAATGAGGAATCAGGTGGAAACTGATTTCATATCGGAAAATGCCAAGGTGGCCGGCATTGCTGAAAACCTGGCTAATTACCACGTATATTATGGTGATGCAGCCCTGATCAACAATGAACTGGATCGCTATATGAGCGTAACACGTGAAGATTTACAGGCAGCCGCCAAACAATATTTTGTAAAGGAAAACCGCGTAGTACTCTACTATCTTCCTAAGCAAAACAACCAGTAATCCTTTATTCATTTTAAAAAACAGATCATGAAAAATGTACTGCTTTATATTGTACTGACTGCTTTTTTAGCTGCTTGTGGTTCGCAGAAAAAAGGTGAACAAACAGCGGAATCCGGCCTTGACCGCAGCATTCGGCCAGAGGCCGGTCCGGCACCTGAAATTCAACTGGGTGAAATTGATTCCTTCTCTCTTGCGAATGGGTTGAAGGTATTTGTAGTGGAGAACAGTAAAATGCCCACAGTTGCCTATAATCTTTATTTTGATAATGATCCCGTACTCGAGGGTGAAGCGGCAGGATATGTAAATGTAACGGGAGATTTGCTGAGCTATGGAACAAAGACACGCTCAAAGGAGCAACTGGATAAAGAGGTTGATTTTATCGGAGCACGCCTGGGAACATCATCTGAAAATGTCTACGGCTTTTCTCTGAAGAAGCACCAGGAAAAACTGCTGGAACTAATGGCGGACGTAGTGCTTAATCCTTCATTAAAGGAGGAAGACCTTGAAAAGATTCTGACTCAGGTGCGGTCAGGCCTGGCTACGCAAAAGGATGACCCCGATGCTATGGCGAGAAATGTTCGTGCAGTGCTTGTATATGGAAAGCATCATCCTTATGGCGAGGTGGTTACTGAAAAAACAATTGAAAATGTGACCGCAGAAATGTGCCGGAAATACTACGAAAGCTATATGCGGCCGAATGTATCTTATCTTGCAGTGGTGGGTGATATTTCCGTGGAAGAAGTCAGGCCGCTGATTGAGAAACATTTTGGAGATTGGAAACGGGGGGATGTTTATGAATACAATTATCCTGAACCCCAGGCTCCCGAAAATACGCAGGTTGCGCTGGTGAATAAATCCGGTGCAGTTCAAAGTGTGGTAAATATTACCTATCCCATTCAATTAAAACCCGGTGCCCCGGATGCTATTGCAGCAGAAGTGGCCAACAATATTCTGGGGGGCGGATCTTCTGCAAGACTTTTCAATAACCTTCGGGAAAAACATGCTTATACCTATGGCAGCTATTCCAACATTAACATAGATCCCAGGGTAGGATCCTTCAACGCTTTCGCCAAGGTGAAAACGGAAGTGACCGATAGCGCCATCCATGAAATGTTGTCTGAAATAAGAATGATGTATGAAGATTCGATACCGGAGGAGGAACTGAATCGCATCAAGAATAATATGACCGGAAGTTTTGCCATCAGAACCGAGGATCCGCAGACCATCGCCCGTTTTGCAATAAACACAGAGCGCTATGATCTGCCGGCTGACTATTATGCGAACTACCTGAAGAATCTTGGAGAGGTCTCAGCCGCTGAGGTGCAACAGGCCGCCCGTAAATACATGAAGCCGGATAATTCTTACATTCTGATTGTGGGAGACAGGGAAGTAGTCAGGGATAAAGTGCAGCGCTTTAGCGGGAACAATGAAATATTGTACTATGACTATGCGGGTAATAAGGTTGAATTAATGAGTGCTGAAGTTCCTGAGGGTATGAAGGCGGAAGATGTCATAAGCCGTTATCTGAATGCAATAGGTGGTGAAGCCAGCATTAAGAATGTAAGGGATATTAATTATACGTATATGGGCTCTATCCAGGGCCGGGAGCTTCAGTTAACATTAAAGCAGAAAGCACCCAATAAATTTTTATCATCCATGAGCATGGGAGGAATGGAAATGCAGAAGCAGGTTTTTAATGGAGAAAAAGCCAGGGAAAGCGGAATGCAGGGAACACGTGAAATTACCGGCAGCGAGCTGGACAGGTTCAGGTATGGTACCCGTATCGTTGAAGAAATGCATTACAGCGATGAGGGATATCAATTGGAACTTCAGGGGATAGAAAATATTGATGGCACTGATGCATACAGGATTGAAGTTGTTAATCCGGCCGGTAAAACCTCAATGGAGTACTATGACGTAAATACCGGGCTGAAAATCCGCAGCAGCGAAAATGAAGAAACACCTGGAGGCACGGTCACAATCGCTACGGATTATAGTGATTACAAGGAAGTGGAGGGTATTAAAATCCCAAAAGAGATGACCATAAATGCCCCTCCGATGCCGATTAAATTTATCTTAAAACAAGCGGAGGTAAATGAGGGAATCCCTGATTCAGAATTTGCGATCGAATAATTCAGGTCAATTCGCTAAAAAAAAATGGCTGTACCGGTTATCTGGTACAGCCATTTTTTTGTGGATGGTATTGCAATGCTTAATGAAGTGTTAAATTAGTCATCCACCGTTTTTCCTGTCCTGGATTTCCATCCTTATGTCCTGGGAAAGATTCTTCAGGTCTTGCAGGCCTTTTCTCACGCGTGTTCCGGCTGCTTTGTTTTCTTTCTCGTAAAACTTTTTGAAATCAGTTTCCAAGGCGTTGACCATCTCTTTTACTTCTGCAAATCTGTTCATAAGCTATTCGATTTAATTGGTGATTAAAATGTTTAGTGTTGTTGTTAAAAGGAAAATTTAGCTTGAATGCATGCTGTAAAGCTTCTCAGTTGCATAATGGCTGTTTTGCAGTTTCATGGCAACGTGAGAGAATGCTTCAAGCGTTTCATCAACATCTTCCAGTGTATGGGCGGCAGTGGGGATCAGGCGGATCATCATCACGCCTTTGGGCACTACGGGATATACTACGATAGAGCAGAAGATATTATAGTTCTCCCTGAGATCCACAATCAAATTGGTAGCCTCTGTGGGATTTCCGCTTAGGAACACCGGAGTAACAGGACTATTGGTATTGCCGAGTTTGAAGCCTCTGTCCCGCAATCCTTTTTGCAAAGCATTTACAATGGTCCAGAGACGTTCTCTGAGTTCCGGCTGTTTGCGCAGCAGTTCAAGGCGCTTTAAATCTCCGATTACCAAAGGCATTGGCAATGACTTAGCAAAAATCTGTGAGCGCATATTGTAGCGCAGATATTCAACTACCTGTTCATTGCTCGAAATAAATGCTCCTATACTGGCCATGCTCTTGGCAAAAGTGGAAAAGTAAATATCAATATCTTCCTGAACACCCTGCAGTTCGCCTGTACCGGCTCCGCTCTCACCCATGGTTCCAAAACCGTGAGCATCATCTACCAGCAGGCGGAAATCATATTTCTGTTTCAGCGCAACTATTTCCTTCAAATTGCCCTGATCTCCAGACATTCCGAACACGCCTTCGGTTATGACCAGAATACCGCCTTTAGAATTATTGACAATGCGCTGAGCCCGCTTCAATTGCGTTTCAAGGCTGTTAATATCATTATGAAGGTAGGTGTAGCGCTTACCATAATGTAACCGCACGCCATCAATTATACAGGCATGAGATTCAGCGTCATATATGATTACGTCATGCCTATCAACCAGTGCATCAATTGCGGACAAAACCCCCTGATAGCCGTAGTTCAGCAGAAAGGTATCATCCTTTTTTACGAAGTCGGAAAGTTCATGTTCCAGTTGTTCATGATGATTGGTATTTCCAGACATCATTCTTGCGCCCATCGGATAGGCAAGGCCCCACTCTTCGGCAGCTTCCTGGTCTACCTTCCTTATTTCAGGGTGATTGGCAAGTCCCAGATAATTGTTAAGACTCCATACGAGCTTCTCTTTGCCACGGAATTTCATGCGATTACCTATTTCTCCTTCAAGTTTAGGAAAAGTCAGGTATCCATGAATGTCCTTAGCATGTTGGCCTAAAGGGCCTCTGTTGAGCAATATCTTTTCAAAAATATCCATGAAATTCAGGTTGATTCGTAATAAGGGGACAAAGCTAAAGCAAATGGCAAGTATTTGCAAAACATTAAACTGACGGTCGTTTGTAATTTTTTTACCAATATTAGCGTATATATCAGTAATTTTGCACGCTTATTATGAATACCATCCAACGATCAGCCGGATTTTTCCTCATCCTTTTTATCTCCGTTGCTATTTTTCCCAGTTGCAGTAAGTATCAAAAGGTACTGAACGGGGATGACATGGAACAGAAGCTGGAATACGCTGAAACCTATTACGAAAACAATCAGCACAGCCGGGCACTGGCATTGCTTGATGAAATATATCGCTTTTATGTAGGTACGGAAAAAGGCGAGAAAGTTACCTTCTATCTGGCTTACTCAAATTACCATCTCAAGAATTTTCTCCTGGCTTCCTACTATTTTAAGAAGCTGGCCGATTCTTATCCCCGTGGGGAACACGCTGAAGAAAGCATGTATATGTATGCTTACACTCAGTATCTCAACTCCCCCCAGGCAGATCTTGACCAAAGCAATACACGCGGTGCAATAGAGGCATTTCAGTTTTTTGTTAACCGTTTTCCTGACAGTGACAGAGTAGATGAAGCCAACCGTTACATGGATGTTTTTAGAGATAAACTTCAGCGCAAGACGTTTAATGCCGCTATGGCCTATTATCAGATAATGGATTACAAGGCCGCTGCATTTTCACTGAAAGCAGCCCTGGAAGAATACCCTGCTATAGAAAACCGGGATGAGGTGGAAATCTTAATTCTTGAATCATATTACAAACTCGCAGAAAACAGCGTGGAGACCAAACAAGCCGAGCGCTACATGGATACAATTGAAGTGTATCAGGAGTTTATCGAACGTTATCCGGATTCAAAATTTCGTAAAGAAGCCACGGACATATATGAAAAGGCACTCCAGAATCTTGATGACATTAATTCTAAAAAAATCTAAAAATGATTAATAAAGAAATTCCAAGCGAAATAATAGCAAGAGACCTGAAGATCCTTCAGGAGCCTACAGGAAATATTTATGAGACGCTGGTGATCATAAGCAAGCGCGCCAACCAGCTTTCGCTTCAGCAAAAGGACGAACTGCAGTCCAAGCTCGAGGAGTTCGCCCCTAGTACCGACAGTCTGGAGGAAGTATTCGAGAACCGCGAGCAAATTGAGATTTCCACGCACTACGAAAGGCTACCGAAAACTACGGTAGTAGCAACAGAAGAATTCCTGGCCGGGGAGATATATTATCGCAACCCAAACCGGGAGCAGAAACCTCCTGAAGAGATAGAACTCACATAAGGCGCGTGCCCCTGAAGATCCTCATCGGTGTATCCGGAAGCATTGCGGCATACAAGTCTGCTTCTCTCTGCCGCCTGCTTGTTAAGGCGGGGCATGAGGTAAAAGTGATCCTTACAGATGATGGTGCTGCTTTTATTACTCCGCTTACGCTTTCCACAGTTTCCAAAAATCCGGTTTATACCCGTTTTTATGAAAAGGATGGTACGTGGGTAAACCATGTGGAACTTGCTGCCTGGGCGGATCTCCTTTTAATAGCACCAGCCACGGCCAACACGCTGGCGAAAATGGCGAAAGGACAGTGCGATAACCTCTTGCTGGCCGTTTATCTGTCAACTACCTGTCCGGTTTATTTTGCTCCGGCTATGGACCGGGACATGTATCTTCATCCTGCTACACAATCCAATCTTGGCCTGCTGAAGGAACGGAGCCAGCATTTCATGATCCCGCCCGAAGAAGGAGAACTGGCGAGTGGCATTTCAGGGATCGGCAGAATGGCAGAACCGGAAACCATAATTTCCCTGCTTCCTCAAACTCAAAATGAGCAATTGGCCGGAATAAGATTTCTTGTTACGGCCGGCCCCACTTACGAGGCCATTGATCCTGTACGCTATATCGGCAACCACTCTTCCGGCAAAATGGGTTTTGCGCTGGCCGAGGCATTGGCACAAAAAGGAGCAGCAGTGGAATTGATAACTGGGCCGGTCCAGCTTTCGACCAATAATCCAGGGATCATGCTCCATCGCGTTATAAGTGCCGCAGAGATGGATGAAGTTTGCAACCGACTTTTCCCAAATTGTGATGGTGCGGTCATGGCTGCGGCTGTTGCAGACTTCACTCCCGAAGCTCCCGCAAAGCGGAAAATTAAAAAGGATAAGAATGAAAATAATTCATTGGTGCTAAAGTTGGTTAAGACCCGCGACATACTTTTGGAATTGGGCCGTTTAAAACAGCAAAACCAGGTGCTTGCCGGGTTTAGCCTTGAGACGAACAATGAAGAAGAGTTCGCACTGAAAAAGCTGAAAAATAAGAACCTTGATTTAATTGTGTTGAACTCTCTGAAGGATGAAGGTACGGGCTTTGGATATGACACAAATAAGATTGCTATTTTCACAGCAAAGGGAGAACACTTTAAATTTGATTTACAATCGAAAAGGAAAGCTGCACAGGACATAGTACAGGTAATTATTAAGATTTTAGAAGAAAAAAGAGGAAAGGCAAAATGAAGTGCTCAGGGTTGGTTTTAATATTCATTTATGCAATGACAGGTTATGCGTGGGGGCAGGAGTTGAACTGTGATGTGCGGGTAATCACTGATCAGATTCAAACAAGTGACAGGCGCATTTTTAATTCAATGGAAACCAGTATCAAGGAATTTATGAACAACCGGCAATGGACGGATGATGAATTTCTACCGGGGGAGCGCATTGAGTGCAGCATGGTAATAAATCTCTCCTCCATGCAGGGTGATGTTTTCAGTGGAACTATGCAGGTGCAGATTGGCCGCCCCGTCTATAGCACCGGATACAGGTCTCCGCTGCTGAATGTGTTGGATAAAGATATTGGTTTTGAATATGTTGAATTCCAGGCAATGGACTTTATGGAAGGCAGCAGTGTTTCCAATCTCACATCTATCCTGGCTTATTATGCATACACAATATTAGGATTTGATTATGATTCTTATAAAGAAATGGGCGGCACTCAGTATTATCAAAAAGCTAAGAATATAACCTCTGCAGCCGGTTCGCTCGGAGGTGGAGCAGGCTGGTCTCCTTCAGAAAGCGATCGCAACCGCTACTGGCTGGTTACGGAATTGCTGGATCCGAGATTTGAGCCGTTGCGAAAAACCATGTATACGTACCACCGGCTTGGGCTTGATATAATGTCCACAGATACTGACAAAGGCAGAGCAACCATTTTAGGCAGCCTCGAAAATCTTCAGAAAGTGCAGGAAGCCCGGCCAAACTCATACTCGCTGCAAGTATTTTTTGACGCCAAAGTAGACGAGATCAATAATATTTTCAGCGCATCAACGCCTTCAGAAAAATTCAAGGTTTTGAATATTCTGCGAAAAGTGGATGTCAGGCACATCACAAAGTATGAGGAGAAAATCAGGTAATTTCGTGGCATCTCATGCTCACGCACCTCACTATTTCCAATTACGCCCTGATAGATCAACTTGATATCTCCTTCAGGGATAAGCTGAACATCATAACCGGTGAAACGGGTGCCGGTAAATCTATTCTCCTGGGGGCCCTGGGCCTCATCCTCGGCAATCGCGCTGATACCTCGGCTCTTCTGGATCCCGGTCGAAAGTGCATTGTTGAAGGAACCTTCGCGTTTTCCGGCAATTATCTGCATTCCTTCCTGAAAAAACATGACCTGGATGTGGAACCTCAACTCATTATGAGAAGGGAAATCAGTGCCTCCGGGAAATCACGCGCCTTTATCAACGATACTCCGGTAAATCTACCCGCATTGCGCGAAGCGGGAGAAAAGCTCGTGGATATTCATTCTCAGCACCAGACCTTGCGGCTCAGCCAGTCTTCATTCCAGATGGAGATACTGGATGCTTTTACCGGCCACGAAAAAGCTCTGGAAGTGTATCGTAGTAAATTCCGGGAATACCAGCAGGCGCTTACCCGGACAGAGCAATTAAAAAAGCAGGAAGCTGAACTTTCGCGCGATCAGGAGTATCTTAAATTTCAGCTTAATGAAATAGAAACGGCTGCCTTTAAGCCACAGGAAAAGGAGCAACTGGACCAGGAGCAGGAATTACTGACGAATGCTGAGAATATTCAGCAGAGCCTGGAGCAGGCTATGTTTCTGAGCTATGATGGCGAAACGAGTGCTTTTGCGTTTTTGATGGAAGTGAAAAAGGCCCTCTCCGGGATCAGTCGTTTCGAGGCCCCGCTGCAGCAATTGCATGAACGCGTACAGGCCCTGCTGGTAGAACTAAAAGATATACACGCGGAATTATCCACCAGGCTGCACGCAGTGGAAGTGAATGAAGAGCGGATAAACGAAGTGAACAGCCGCTTGCAGCTTATGCAAATGCTGCTGAAGAAGCACCAGTTCTCTGCTTTGCCTGAGTTACTTGACTTTGCAGATTCTCTGCGCCAGAAATTAACAGCCGCTTCTTCATTGAATGACGAAATAAGGACAGCAGAAAAGGATCTTCAGTGCAAGAAAAAAGAGATTTCAGAACTGGCAGCCAAACTTTCTGTAAATCGCCAGAAAAACATTCCAGGCCTTGAAAAGGAGTTACAAACTTTATTGAAGCAGGCAGGCATTCCTGATGCAGTAATAAAGATAGACCTTCAACAATTGCCTGAGAGTCAACTCACATTAACAGGCTGTGATGCAGTGGAAATACTTTTTTCGGCCAACAGGGGGAGCAATCCAGGAAAAATTGGTACGGTGGCATCCGGTGGCGAATTATCCCGCGTAATGCTGGCGCTCAAATACCTGCTTGCCGGGACCCGCTTTTTGCCCACCATGATATTTGATGAAATTGATACCGGTGTCTCAGGCGAAACAGCCAAGAAAGTCGGGCAAATGATCCGCAAACTCTCAGGAAAGCATCAGGTGATCTGCATTACCCATCTGCCCCAGATTGCGGCTTTGGCCGATCATCATTTTATGGTATCCAAGAAAAGAGGGTTGGATGCCACCCATACCATAATCACCCGGTTGGAAGAGGAGCAGAGCCTGCTGGAAATAGCACAAATGCTGGCCGGCAAAACGCCCAGCGAAACCGCCATAGCCAGCGCCCGCGAACTCAAGGGAAGAATCTGATGACTTCTCCGCTAAGCTCGAATATTTAATAAAAGAATTACGGTTTAGGGATGGAAGTGATATACCAGGAATTGCCCCATTTATCTTTGGCGCCAGCGCTACGTCCATATTCTTTGTCGGCAGGCGCAAAAATAGTTTCGGCACCTTCGTCCAATGCTTTTTTGTAGGTAGCATCGGCATCCTTTACGTAAATCATAAGCGCTGCGGGTTTGGGTGTAAATTCATTCGTACTGTCAGCAAACATTATCATGCTGTCCCCAATCAACACTTCTCCATGCATAATTTGTGAATCCCCATCCGGTACGATCATCTTTTCCCTGGCTCCGAATACTTTGGTCATAAATTGCTGAAAAGCCGCTGCCCCGTTTACAATTAAAGAGGGCATTACCTGTTGATAATCTTTTGGTAAATTCATTTTTTTTGTTATATTAAATTTGAAAATTGTTGTATACAAATTTATGCGAATACCCGGATTAAGAAATTTGATTTATAAAGATTTAAAGATTATTAAAATATGTAATCTAAATGAAAGTCAGCTAACATTTTCATACGCTTTTTTTGCAAATTCTTTCCATTTTCCGGCATGCCTGAAAGGTATCTGCACCCAACCTCCCATGGGCCGGTTGCCCATCGGATCAAAAAGATGCGCACCCTGAAGGCCGGTAGCTTCTGATTCTTCTCCGCCCCTCAGCTTAAAGACCATTTCATTGTCGTACAACATCGCCAGGGCTTTGCCATTAGGCGCTTTCAGGCAGGGTGTGCCAAACATTTGGTCTTTCGTGGCACCTAATTCCGCTGCTATTTCATCGTAAAGTTCTTCTGCTTTCGTCATGTTTTCCGTATAGTTTGCTGGATGCTTAATTTTATTCTTGCTTAACTCTTCAGTTCGCAAATCTGTTCGATCCTAAGCCAAGTGCCAATAGCTAATAGCCAATTTCCTACTTTCCCTTTTTCCACTTATTATTACTGTAAAAAAATATTCGTGGGTTTAATATAGTTTTTATTTTATCGGGTAATAAATAGGTCAGGCCATATTGTGCAAAAGCCCGCAGGTGATTTTTTACGCCCTTCTTATTTGAAAAAGCCCTGATCTCTGCTTCGTAACCGGCACGGTCGGCTGACAGGCGATCAGCGTGCTGGCGGCTGGCAGCCAGAAAGGAACGCACCTGGTAAAGTTTGGCTACGGCTGCAAACGAAAACCAGAGATAATAATCTCCCGCAAGTTTCATTTTCCGCAAGGTTTCAAAATTTGCAGCCTTTAGCAATTCTTTCTTCCAAAACGTAGATTCCTGCTGCACATAGTAGAGGCGCCTGCCGTAGTATCCCTGCCTGATCATGGAAATATTATAGCGCAACGGAAGCACCCAATATACCGGCTGCCCCGTTTCGTTAGTGGAAACCGGAATCCCTGTCAGCCATTGCACTTCCCGGTTTTCCTCAAAAATTTCATGTACCGTAGCAAATGCACCGGGAAAGTAAAAATCATTCGCATTGATATAAGCAATGATCTCTCCTGTCGCCATTTCAAATCCTTTGACCAATGCATCATAGAGACCGCTGTCCGGCTCGCAGAGGTAGTGAATTTCCAGGCTGCGGCAGTCATATTTAAGCTGCCCGGCTTCTTGTAATTTCAAATAGCGCTGAATTATCTCACCTGTCCGGTCAGTGCTGCAATTGTCCAGGATGGTGTATTCAATTTCAAAATTACCATGCTGCTGAAGAATACTTCTGATGGTATCCTCAAGGTAGGTTTCAGCATTATAGCATGCAGTGATGATTGAGAATTTCATTTTTTTAGAATAACAAAAAGTTTATTTAATTAAAATGGTATTTGGTTTAAAAATTTGTTTTGTTTGGTAATATAGTTTTAATTAAAAAGAATATTCATTCCTGATTCGGCTGTGTTCTTTTTATCAGGCTTTTATTTTTTGTAATTTAAATTTTCTAAAAATCAACTTCTTATCATTTTCTTAATGCTGAATTATTAATGTAAAAACACAGCAATTAACCTTTTCTTTTATCATCCAAATGCTCCTGATACCGCTCCACATCCAGCCGGATTTTGTATTGTGCAGGGAAATGAATATTGAAGCGGTTGCCAAGATTTTTGATCCATCCGAGCGGCAAATGTTCATAGCGCACTATTCCCCAACCTTTGAAGCCGAGGTCAGGCAGCGGAAAGCTTTCGCGGCTCAGGTACTTTAATGATTGCTCTTTGTCCAGTGCAACTACCGGTATTTTTTCTGAAAGCGATAAACTCATGGCCAGTTCATGTGAAGGTACAAATTTGCCGTGTTTAAAGCTTCCCAGGTGCAGGCCCGGTTTCAGCACTTTTAGCTTTTGCCACATCTGGCTTACCAGCGGGAGAAATGCTGCCGGCAAAGCATAAGCTTCATCTTCCTCTTTGACAACGCTCAGTGCCTCTGATTCCGAATAATATTCCTGTATGGTCTCCATCTCAGCGGAAGACAATGCCATCAATGAACGTCCTTTCGGGCGGGGCCGGCTCATCATTCCCTCTCCGGTTTTGCGGAAACAGGAAATGAACATTCCTTCGCCCCGCACCAGACCAGGCAGGCAATAATATACCGGATGCCCTCCCTGCGCGGTTTCCACCAGGCGTTCTTTTACGCCCCAGTCGGGTTGTAGTGGCAGCAAGGCAGGCTGGAGGATATTCCCGAATACTTCGTACAGCGATTGCACATTTGCCTCGTTTTCTTCCGCCTCGAAAGTACACGTGGAAAAGATGAGCATTCCGCCAGGTTTTACCAGGTCCACGGCATGTTGCAGCATTTCACGCTGATCATGCGCACAACGTTTCACGAGGCCTTCACTCCAAAGCTCTGCGGCCTTTGAGTCTTTCCGGAACATGCCTTCTCCGCTGCAGGGCGCATCCACCACTACCACGTCAAAAATTCCATTGAAAGCTGTAAAAGCGTCCGTGCGGTTATTCGTTACCATCACCTGTGGATATCCCCATCTTACCAGGTTTTCCTTCAGCACCTGCGCCCGCTCATGCACCAGTTCATTGCTTATGAGCAGGCTTTCGGGCTGTAGTTGCGAGAGGAGCAGTGTGCTTTTGCCTCCGGGGGCAGCGCAAAGATCCAGCATCAGCATTCCGGGTTTAAAATCAATGGCATTGGCAAATAGCATGGATGAAGCCTCCTGCACGTAGTAGGCTCCAGCATGGTGCAGCGGATCGAGCACATACGGTGGACGGTCCTGAAGATAGCGGCCATGCGGATTCCAGGGCACCGGCTCTTCTGATTCGAAACACGCACTTCCTTTCAGCGGATTCTGACGGATGGACAGGACCGGGGGTTCCTGCATGGCGTCAAGAATGGTTTCTGCCTGATCAGGGAAATGTGCCTGCAGCCTGGCGATAAATGCCTTCGGAAACGGGTAGGATTGCATACCGCAAAGGTAAGCGGGATTGGCAGCCTGGCATACAGCGGCATTCTGGGGGAACGGATGCTCCCGGAGCTTTAAAAAACCATCTGTAGCCGGAAAATTGATACCCTGGTAAACCGAAAACCATTTTAAAGAGTGCTGTACTAAATAATCAGGTATCAACATTAAATGTATATACATATAATTGGCATGGTTATCGAAAACACGCTCTGGAATTTAAAATTTAGATCAATGAAGAATTTGAAACAACTATCGCTTTTAATCATGTTGCTGTTTTCAGCAGCTACTTTTTCTCATGCTCAAACGGCAGTAGGTCTTAAGGCTAAGGCAGAACGCCAGGAAGTCAATACTGAAAAGAGCACCATTGACTGGCGGGGCGAAAAAGTTACCGGCAAGCATAATGGCACCATCAATCTTCAGGAGGGTTACCTTATGATGGCCAATGAAACACTGATGGGCGGATCATTTACCGTGGACATGAATTCCATTGAAAACCTTGATATTAACGATGATGGTTCCAGAGGAAAACTGGTAGGTCATTTGAAGTCCGAGGATTTCTTTTATGTGGAAAAACATCCGAAAGCTACTTTCATCATTCTGGACGTAAAGGAGAATGGAAACGGAAGCTATGACGTTACCGGTAACATGACGATCCGGGGCAAAATAAACAAGGTGACTTTTCCTGCAAAAGTGGAAACATCTGAAGGGCAAACTACCGCAACGGCTGAGATCACTATTGACAGAAGCCTGTATGATGTTAAATATGGCTCAGGCAGCTTTTTCGATGGACTCGGAGATAAAATGATCCATGATGACTTTGAGCTTACCGTGAAACTAGTTACCAATGAAAGCGGCCTTTAAAAGCGGCTTTTAGTTTCTATACTTTTTTACAAAACAGCCTTGCCGGGAATTCCCGGCAAGGCTGTTTACTTTTGACGATCGTGGAATCGCACGGCTCTTTTTAAAGTCTGTACGACAGAATCAGGAAGACAATCCTTAAAGAATTTTAAGACGAACTTTGCCCGGATGGAAATACCGTTGCTCAAGGATATCGTGATTTTACTCGGCCTTTCGGTCGGTGTTATTTTTATTTTTCAGAAGCTCAAACTTCCCACTATACTTGGCTTCCTGGTGACGGGCATCGCATTTGGCCCGTCTGGCTTTGGCCTTATTGAAGCTTCACATGATATTGAGATTTTATCTGAGATCGGCATTATCCTGCTGCTCTTTATAATCGGGCTTGAATTTTCGCTTGGTGCGCTGGCACGGATCAAAAATGTAGTACTGATTGGAGGCGCAAGCCAGGTATTGCTGACCATAGGAGCAGTTTACGGAGTTACGGTACTCCTCGGCTTTCCTATGAACCAGGCGCTGTTTTTTGGATTCCTGGTGTCATTGAGCAGCACGGCCATAGTGCTTAATTTGCTGCAATCCAGTGGGATGATGAACAGTCCGCATGGGAAAATAGCCCTAGGCATTCTCATCTTTCAGGACATTATTGTTGTGCCGATGATGCTTCTCACGCCCATGCTGGCGGGCGAAGGTGGCGATCTCTGGTACGAACTGGGAATCCTTTCACTGAAGGTGGTGGGCGTGATTGCTATCACGCTCATTTCAGCGCGCTATCTTGTACCACGGCTTCTGAAAGCTATTGTCCTTACCCGCAGCCGGGAGTTGTTCATCATTTCAATTGTGGTCATCTGCTTTGCTATTGCCTGGGGCACTTCGGTTATTGGCCTTTCGCTTTCACTGGGCGCATTCCTGGCGGGCCTCATCATCTCCGAGTCGGAATACAGCCACCAGGCATCCGGGCTCATTATTCCTTTCAGGGAAATATTCAGCAGCTTTTTCTTCGTGTCCATCGGGATGCTGCTGGACATACAGTTCTTCCTGTCTCACGTATGGCTGGTGCTGGTGCTGGTGGCTGCCGTTTTCGTGATAAAGTTTACGGTACTCTTTATTTCAAGTGCAATCCTGCGCTATCCAACCCGAACGAATTTGCTCAACGGTTTCACGCTTTTCCAGGTGGGTGAATTTGCGTTTATACTGGCGGCTGTGGGCATGAGCCACAATTTACTGGACAATGATCCTTATCAGTATTTCCTGTCGGTTTCCATCCTTACTATGGCCGCCACACCTTTTGTGTTTCAGGCCTCAGATAAACTTTCGATGCTGTTGCTGAGCAAAAAGCGGCAGAAGGTAGCAGCCATACAGAAGGATAAGGATCTGGCTGATGTGCAGAGCACGCTCAAGGACCACCTCATCATAATTGGTTATGGTTTCAACGGCCAGCAGTTGGCACGTATATGCAGAGCAGCTAAAATTCCTTATGCTATTTTAGATATTAATACTGAAAACGTGGCATTGGGAAAATCCACTGGTGAGCCGATTTATTTCGGAGATGCCTCTAATCCTTATATGCTGGAGCATTTGCATGTGTATCATGCCCGTGTTGTGGTCGTTGCTATTTCTGATCCGCCTGCCACTGAGAAGATCGTTGCTTCTGTCCGCAGCATTTGCAACACCGCTCACATCCTGGTGCGAAGCCGTTTTCTCAGCCAAACGAACGACTATCTTAAACTTGGGGCAAGCGAAGTGATCAGCGAAGAATTTGAGACTTCGGTGGAAATATTCACACGTGTATTGCACCAGTATCTTGTGCCGGAAGGCGATATAAAGAATTACGTAGAAGGAATCCGGAAGGAAAACTATGAAATGCTGCGTCCTTTCTTTAGTCAGAGCATGAGCCTGGGGCTGCCCAGTTGGCAGGATTTCAAGGTTCTTTCCTTGCGGGTAGAAACCACCGATCCTGCAATCGTGAATATTCCCCTGAGCGAAAGCAAGTTGCGCAGCCGCTTTGGAATCAGCGTAATGGCAATATACCGGGGTGAGGAGGTGCAAACCGTGGTGGATCCGACTACACACCTGAAACACGGAGATCTGGTATACGTTTTCGGAAGTCCGGAATCAGTGAGGAAATTCGGAAAAGCCGTAAAAGGATAAGATCATTTTTAATTTAATGGCTAAACTATTTCTCCTGAGCAGCAACGACATATCAGGTGTTTGTTTTTCTCCCGGTTAGAAAAATCCAGAAGGGATGTAATAACATTCTGATATTGAGTTTCAGGCTAAAGTGAATTAAATCACCACAATGCTCTTTTGCCTAAAAGCCATCTCAAACTACTCCTTAAATTGCCATTTACCGGATATTGCATAAAAGAATACGCTGGCGCACAAAACTTCCCGGTTATGAATTGTTCACTATATCTTAAGGTTTAAACCACAGATCAGAATAATTTTTGCCCGGTAAAAAAAGTAAAGGCAATAGTGCCGAAGAAACTCAATGCAAAGTTTGAGGAATATATTTACCTTAAATTTTTAGTTAAAAAAAGAACAACTAATATTGTAATGAAGGGCACTAAGCGAATAAAATAATTGAATTCAAAACGTATGAAAACTTTTACATTTAAACACCGATGGTTGGCCATAATTTCTATTTTAATTTTGTCAGGTTGTTCCAAAGACAACAGCCTGTTTCCCTCAACAGAAAATAAATTAGAAGGACAGTGGAAATATGAGAAAGTCAGGTACTGCAAGGACTGGGCGATATCAGGAGAAAACCTGACGGAGCAATATGAGAATTTGATAATTGAATTTAACAGCGATAATTCTCTTAAGCAGGTTGACCGTATCAGCGGTTTGGAAAAGACAGGGATTTGGTCATTGGAGGAAGATACATATTATCGGTACCAGGCGGAAGGGAGCCAGGCACAATATAGGGAGCGGCTTAATGCCTCATTAATACATCCTGTAACTGACGAACTGGAATTACTGAACTGGAAAAACCTGATGGTTACAAAAAGAAAAATTACCTGTATTGAAGAAAAAGACGGGGGAACCTATACTTATAAGCTGATTAAATTATAAAGCTTTTATTAAATTAGGTTGCTCCGAGGACAGGCATTTCTGGTTGCTAAGTTTTTTTCTGAAATAACGAGGGTGTAATTTAAACTCTGTCTTTTGAGAAGTGAATAATTTTTTTACACT
>JBBDIG010000019.1:95115-151737 GCA_040880525.1 Bacteroidia bacterium | reverse complement strand
AGCAGACCTAAATTAAAATGTGATTTTACTCCAGCTTATTAGGGGGCTAAGACATAATAAAGGCTTAAATCGGTCATTGTCTGAGCCGTTTTTGTCGAACTCTGATATTGTATTATCCGCTACTTCAATAATCTTTTCTTTTCTTCTTTGCTTTGCATCGTCTCTTTTAAGGGTTTCAATCTGTTCTTTTTGCTCTTTGTAAAATCCATTGAAACAGTTGAAAAGGCAGTCAGAATAGTAGTCGGTTAATTTTTCGTGCTCTGGTTGTACTAAAAGTTGAAGTTCGTAGTCTTTTAAAATTCTATCATAGTACATTGACTTGTATTGGTCAATTGCCACTTGAATATCAGAAATATACCTTTTATTGTAGGAGGCTTTTACAAAGTTGTCATACATGTTAGAAATAAACTCATATCGTCCAATTAATGTGTCAATACTTTTCGTTGTGTTTAATATGTTAATGCTTTCAAGAAGTTGAATACCTTGACGCTGGATTTGCATTGGAACATAGTTGAAGTTTTTTATTTCTGCTTCTCTTTGCTCTTGTTTCTCCTTAAAAAGTGCAACTATGTTTTCTTCATTAAGGTCGATTGTCATTTCCGTTGTGTTATTACCAACTTTTCGACTTGTTACATTAACCAATTTATCGGTGTTCGTTTTGCCTTTGTCAGAATTTGATATAGCTTCTGAATGTCTCGTCTTTTGAATACTTGACTTATTGTACTTTGAGTTAAATTTTTGGTCAGAATATGATAGCAAGACTATGAAATCAATTAGGCCAACTATTGCAGGAATAAAGGTCCAACAGAGAAGCAAATAGACAATTCCCAAAATTGGTTGTCCGAGATAAAATCTGTGAACACCAAGTCCACCTAAAAAGAAAGCCAATAATGCTGCTGTCGTTTTACTTTTCATGTGTCGTTTTTAAATGTGTGACAACGGATTTGGCTATGGCAAGTGCGGGATTAGAAACCAATTTCTTGTCTGCGTACCGTAAAGTTGATTGGTTGTAATATGTTGATATTTAAGCACTCAGCCCGCATTTGCTATAGCCTGTGTTGTGCGTTCGGCTTTTTCTTTATTCCCAAATTATACAGTCGTTCAAACTAACCGAAATGTTCAATGTTTTCCCCTTACAGACTCCGATAACGGTCAGGTTTTGTCCCTTTCTCAATTTTGAAATGACGTTCATGTTGTCGTCCGAGAAATAACAATTTACGCTCTGTAAGTAGTCCACACCGAGAGACACATAAGGGTCTCCCATGATGTCTTTCCCAATGTCTTCAATGACACCGTGAACCATTAGTTTTCGATCTAAGTATTTGTCATCGGCAGCAACTTCGTTGTCGTCATAAGCTTTGAATAGTTGAGTTGCCGATAATTCAAAGTCTGCGTCAATGTAATATGGGCTACTTGGATAAATTCGTTTCAAGTAGTCGTTATAACCTCTTTTTGTAGCAATATAGTTGTAAGTGTAGTCTCCTTCATCGTTCCATACGGATAGTCCTTTTGAACGAGCCTCATAAACCGCATTTAGGACTTCTTTGTTTGTCGGGGCAATAACACCAAATAGCGAAGACAAGTCATAGTTGAATTCTATTTTTCCTGTCTGCTTGCCATCGGCATCGAATACTACACTTGGTTCACCATAATACTTGTAGCGATTTTTGTAGCGGACGAAAACATCAATGATTTCATTAGTCAAGCCACCGCGTTGTGGTTGTGCAAGTCCTATTACGGTTATTGAAAATCTTACTAATTCGTCTCCATTTGTCATTTGTTCAAGTCGCTTGATGATTACTTCATCTACACTAAATCCTTCCGAACTTATGTATGTCATTCCGTTAGAAATGGCATTTAGGACAGGAATGTAATCTACTGAAACGGTTTCGTTATCTACAAGTAATTTGTAAGTGTTCATTTCCTTGAGTTCAGTCAATTTGTTATTTCTCCATGCCTTTTGTTCTTCGGGGAGTGAGGCTACTCTTTTTTCGACTTCGTTTAAATAGTTCTGATACGGAGATTTTTCCGAGGCAGAACCTTGAGCTAAATTGGTGCTATTTATTTCAGGTTCTTGCTTGTCCAATGTACTACCTGTTACAGCAAGTCCAAGAATCAAAAGACTTATTTTAAACGCTATTCTGACTGGTCTCTTTGCAAGAAAAGAAAGTCTTTCAATGAGTTTGTCTGATATTGGTGGAATTAGACTTAATCCGGTAATAATTATGAGTAGTCCACCGAGAAACGATGTTTTTGCTATTGTTACTACTCCAATTAATGTAAGGGCCAAACCCAAAATGTACTTTGATAATTTGTTCATGGTTTACGGTTTAATATTTCGGTTAGTGGTTTTTTTAGCTGACGCACAACTTGTTTATATATGTCATTTTATCACATTTAGCCCTCCACTGAGGGTGTTATTATGTGATTTTTATCAAGTTTAGCCCTCAACCTTCAAATATCAATATTCTCAATGGATACTGAACACCCCTGATCTGGCACGCTCCTGGGGCGCGTATCTTAATCCCATCACCTTTAGCAAAACTAAGCGGTAGAAGCCGTAAACACAAGTTTCTCAGCAAAGAAGGAAAATACTTCGTAAGCGTTGATACGGTCTGCTGACTTGATTGCTTAAAATTCCAGATCACGGTAAAGCGATGGCACATCAATGCCGGTAAGAGATGCCAGGCCAAGCATAAAAAGGGACCAGAGGAAAAATGATCCGGCCATATAAAAGACAATCCTGAGCCGGGGAAAATCCAGGGCCACAGCGATGAATGCCCCGACAGGCACAGTAAAAAGCACAGGGGTGAGTATTGCTATGCCGGCCAGCCCATAGTTATTTATAATGCGTTGTATCCACCGCTCTTTGCGGCTCATGGGTTTTTCTGGCTTTGTGCTCTCCGGTCCTGTTCCGGTTTTGCTGCTAAGCGGGACACTCCATGCGGGCCGCAGGTTTCGCAATCCGGGGAAGAAGTAGGCCAGTGCTTTCCGTGCCTGGTGGCCCAGATAAATGAAGAAGATTACACCGGCTACACCTCCGGCCACCGTGGAAAGCAGTGCGGTAAAAAAGTCGAATCCATACACTATGGCAAGCCCGTTTCCCATCAGGTATTTAAAGGAACAGAGGGCTATCACACTGAGTATTTTCAGCGCCTGTTCCATCACAGTATATAAACAAGATAGAGCAGGTAAAAACCCAGAAGCATGAATCCTCCGCCACGAGTGATCTTGTCATGCTTATGCATGAGCGGAAAGAGGAGAAGGGACAGGCCGATCATCCAAAAATAGTCGAGCTGCAAAAACACTTCTGATATTTGAATAGGCTTTAATAAGGCTGTAATGCCCAGAATGCTGAAGATATTAAATATGTTGGAGCCGACCAGGCTCCCGACAGCGATGTCAGCATTTCGTTTCACCACCGCAATAATGGAGGTCATCATTTCCGGCAGGCTGGTTCCGATTGAGACGATGGTGAGGGCAACGATTCGTTCACTCACGCCAAAATAAACAGCAAGTTCTGTGGCTCCCCAAACGAACCACCTGGAGCCGAGGTAAAGCGCCAAAATAGCGACCAGCAGCAATACAATATGAACGATCACCGGGCGATGCTTTTTTGCTTTCTTCTCTTCTTCCTCTATCTCTTTTGCGGGATTGCTCTGGTCCACGCCTGATTTGCGGGAATTAATGATGAGATAGGAACTGTAGAAAATGAGGCAAATAATGAAAATGCTGCCTTCTATAAAGCCAAGACTAAAGTTCCAGGAAAAGATAATGAGCATTAATGCTGAAATGATCATTATGGGCCAGTCGAAGGTGAGGGTGGTTTTTCGGAGGATTACGGGCCGGATGATGGCCGTGGCGCCTAGGATAAGTCCGATGTTGGAAATGTTGGATCCCACTACATTTCCGACAGAAATATCAGGAGTGCCGAAAAAGGCGGCATAGATGCTCACCACAAGCTCAGGAGCGGAGGTAGCAAAAGCCACAATAGTGGAGGCTACGACCAGAATGGAAATCCTCGCCCGCAAAGCAACTTTTATAGCTTCGCGCACCAGCAATTCGCCTCCTCCCAGAAGAACGACTACTCCCAGAATAAGAAAGGCTACGGCTTCTAACATTCAGCAAAATTTGAGAAATCATACGTCTTTTTCGCCATAGGCAAGATCGCCTGCATCACCCAGGCCGGGCACAATGTACGCTTTGGCAGTGAGCTCTTCATCAATCGCTGCGGTCCAGATGGTGAAGTTGCTCAGGCGGTGCTTTACGAAGTCAATGCCCACAACGCTGCTGATAACGCTTACCAGGTGCAGGTGTTTTGGTTTGGCATTTTTTAATAATTCTTCGCAGGCAAGTACCAGGGAAGAACCTGTGGCCAGCATGGGATCTACCACCACAATCACCCTGTCAGCCAGCGCAGGAGCGGAAACGTATTCTATTCTGATCTCAAAACCGTCTTCTGAAGAGGGTTGGCGATATGCGGAGATAAATGCGTTGTCAGCCTTGTCAAAGAAATTCAGCATTCCCTGGTGCATGGGCAGTGCGGCCCGCAGAATGGCGGCCAATACCGGCTGATCCTTGAGCCGGGGAATTGTGGAAACCCCCAGGGGTGTGGTTACCTCACGATTCTCCCACTCCAGGTGCTTGCTGATCTCATAGGCGAAGATCTCTCCCAGCCGGATGAGGTTTCTTCTGAATCGCATCCGGTCTTGCTGCCCCGTTTCATCTCGCAGTTCACTTACGAATTCATTTACAAGGGAATTGCTTTCGCCAAGGTTTATTACTCTTTGAACCATCTTAACAGGATTGGAAGTTTGTTAGCGCGTATTTGCAAATATAAAATTTCTTCACTGCCAAAACTTTTAAAGAAATTGGCGATGGAAGGTATTTCTGAGCCTTCAAAATCCAGGATTTTCGATGTGGAAGCAAAATCCCGGATGAGTTGATCAAACAACAGCGTGTGCCCGCCCAAATTTCTCCCCGCTTCGTTGGAGGAACCGATCAGGTAAATACAATAATCTCTGTCAATAATAAAAAAGCTGATGCTCATGAGCTGGCCCAGCGAGTCGTGAGCGGAGTAGAGGCGGCACATTTTTCTGGCCATCAGCGCTGCCACTAATTTTTTCAGCAATGCCATTTGTTTGCGCCCCACGCCTTTGAGCTTGCGTCCAAGCGAGCTATAATAAAAATCCAGCGCCATTGCCGGGTCTGCATTTACCTCTACGCTTACGTGCTTTTTAGCAGCTTTTTTCAGGTTTCTCTTTCTTAGTTGCGCATAATTTTTCTTCAATTCTCCGTAGGGAGGCGAAAGATCGAGATAATGGGTTCTGCGTCTTTTTACTTCAAAATCGGAAATGCCGAGAAGCCTGTTGGCTGAATTAAATTGAATATCAATATAGCGATATTTTGCAGGGATGGCTTCGAGGAATTTTCGGACGTCAGTTTCTGTGACCTCATACACCGAGAATAGTCCGAGTTGCTGCGTATAGTCAGGCTGTGGAAGGTAATGTACGCCATACTTCCTTTTGCCTGTGAGCGGAAAAAGGTATTCATAATCAGCCGTGATGAGAGCTTCCCACCCCGGACTCACAATATCCAGAAACCATGAAAAGCAATAGGGCAGGCGATTTCGCGAAGCCGCCACCATGAGGTCCCACTTCTGCTTATCAATTTCCCGGTGCTTCAGGTGGTAAATCTTCATTTCCGGTGGTTCATTGCTGAGCCTTCAGCGAGCATGGTTTCGAATATCTTTCTCCAGCGGCTCCATATACCTGTTTCACTCAACGTCTCATTGTGCCAAAGGCTGATGAAAGTGCCGCCTGATCGCTGTACCTGCTGCATCAGCATCTGCACCCGTTCGCTGGCCTGTGCTGGGGTCAGTTCCAGATAATGCCTGCAGGTTACGTCCATTACGCAGAAAGGATGGATCATCAGCTTTTCCTGTTTTTCTTTTTCAAGATCATAAAAGGGAAAAGGTTTGGCTGTCCCTGCCCGGAAACCGGTTTCTGCCGCGTAGCCCATCGTGTAATCCTCCTCAATTCCGGCAGCCGCCAGTTCACGGCAGGTTTCGGGCAATTTCATTCTGAGGAAGTGCTGGCGGCTCATCCGCACAGGTTTTTGCAGCAATACTTCAAGCTGCTCTTTTTCCTGCTTCAGGATCCTAGGTTCATTGTGTGAGCGATAAGAAGGATGGAGGCCAACCTGGTACTTATTGAGCCGGGAAAGGATTTTCCGCATTTGTGTACTCTGCGGATCCAGGTTTTTGTCAAACTTCCCGGTCTTGCCCACCTGTACAAAGAAAACAGGCCGGAGCCGGTATTTTTCAAACTGATGGTCGAGGTAGTCAAAATTGTCATAAGGATCGGGTTTGAGGCCGGCCAGCACTTTCAAGCGATTCGAAACGTTTGCCGGATTTTTCAGCAGGTCGCGTACCATGCCGCCTGCTGTCCGGATTAATCCTTTTCCTTTGATCGAAAATGCCTGATCTACATCAATTGTGGGCACAAATTCAGATTGCGGTGCTTCAAGATTTAGCGCTGGAAAATGCTTCAGCAGCCTGTCGCGCAGCATGGAAATCCAGATGTCCACCACGGGCAACTGAAGAAAACCTTCCCTGGAGGCCAGCGAGCTTTTCGGCTGGAAGCGTCCATGCTCATCTGCCTGGTGGGGTAAATATTCTTCGTAACGGCTGAGACACCAGAACACAGCCGAGAAAAGATCGAAAGCAGACTCACCGGTTCCGGCCAAAGGAAAAAGAAGCGGCACTGCGTTTTGCCACAGAACAGGCGTTTCAATAACTTCAATTTTGCTTGCTGCTAAAAATCCGGAGGCCGGAATGTAAAGCTGGTCTTCCGCAGGTTTATCTTTTGAATAATAAAGGGTTGCCTCCCCGGGATTGGCATTAGTGCCCAATTGCAGGATGCGATATTCCACATTAAGATGAAAATGAAATATGACCTGCGCTACATAGCGCAACCTGGGGCCGTCACAATCAGTAAAAATGGTAAGAGAGGATGACAAGGTGCCGGGCAATTAATACCGCACAAATTTGCTGATATATGGTTCTCCGTCAGCTATTGCGTAGATAATATAAACGCCCCGTGGAAGCTGGTCCACCGAAATGGTAATCTCCAGTTCGGTAACTGAATAGTAGCGCTGGAAATAATGCTGCTTTCCCTGCCAACTGGAAATGTAGAGATCAACATCACCTTCAAACTTGCGCAGCATCCTCACGATGAGCAATTGGCTGTGCTCTATAGGGTTGGGGTGAAAATAGAACGCGATGTTGCCACAAATGCCATCGGTATAGCTGATCACGCCATTAAGCTGCCGGGCTTCGCAATCGTTGCGGTAGGTAACGCCATCACAGCCACAAACCGGGTTGATGTCAATACCGCATTCCGTACCCGGCAATATCTGAAATTCGTCAATACATCCATCCTGCTGCAACTGGGCAGCCGCAACAAGAGACCAGAAAAGCAGAGGAAAGAAAAGCGGTAGGATTTTCATAAATGACTTCAAAATTAGAATTAAACGCTTAAATCCATTACTCAATTTGGGTAAATAAATGAATGACGGACTACCTGAAGAAATGCAGATCAGGCATATCTTATTGAAAAAGAGACAACTTTAAAGGTTCGGGAATTATTTCTTATAAAAATGAAAAATATAAATAAGGAGGTACTTTTCACTTCTGCCTAAATTTGCATCGACCCATGCGAATTTCTTTTTCAAATAATATCCTCGTTTTAACGCTTTCGCAACTCAGGAAGTGGCTGAGCCCGAAGGAAAAGACCCATGCGCTGCTGCTGCTGCTTGGAATTGCCGTGGGCGGGATCACAGATGTGCTCAGCGTAGCGATGTTTGTCCCGGTCATCATGATGATCGCTAATCCTGACCTTATCTCAGAGCAAAAATATCTCAGCCTTTTCCATGAATATTTCGGGGAGCCGAGCCTAATTCATTTTATCCTGATGCTGCTCCTTTGCATCCTGATTTTTTTTATTATTAAAACCGTTTACCTGCTTTTCATCCAGCATATGCAGGCGCAGTTTGCTTTCAACCTCTCCACACGCCTCAGCGAAAAACAGGTGAAGCGATATTTTGCCAAGGACTATCTCTTTCTCAAAAACAACAACAGCTATGGCCTGGTGAACAACGCCATGAACGTACCCACGCTCTTCGCCTTTGGTATTATGATTCCCGGCCTTTCTTTTTTCAGCGAATTGATGATCATTATTTTAATAGGCATTGGCATTGGGATATATAATTTAAAGCTGCTGATTTTCCTGGCGGTGGTGCTAGGCCCCGTCATCTTTATTTCATACTATTTCATAAAAAACCAGGTGAGCAGGCTGGGCAAGAAACAGATCAAACTGCAGCCGGTGGCTTACGAAAGCCTGCATCAGGCATTCAAAGGGTTTGTTGATTTAAAATTACATGGCAAGGAGGAGTTCTTTTCGCAGCAATTTGTGCAGCGGCAAAGCGGAATGCACCGCCTTATGACATCCATTTACACTTATAATGCGGCTCCTCACAAAATTCTGGAGTTGGGGGCAGTTCTGGCTATTTCGCTGATATTCTTTTATACCCTCTATTTTGCAGGGTATTTTCGTGCTCCGATAGTATTCCTCAGCATTTTTGCCGCAGCCGCTTATCGGTTGCTGCCTTCTTTCAACCGCATTATCGGAGCGCTGATCAGCATGAAAAACTACCGGCACACCATTGACATCCTCCGCGAATCAGACGAGCCTGCCGAAGCTGTGCAGGAAAAGGATACGGCAGCAGCCCTTCCGTTTGCGCTGGACAAAGAGATAAAGGTGGAAAATGTTTCGTTCGCTTATGAAAACATGAAAGGGCCTTTGCTGGACAAGCTTTCATTCACCATCAGAAAAGGCGATACACTCGGAATTTTTGGTGAATCGGGAGCGGGGAAAAGCACTTTCCTTTACCTGCTGTTGCGCTTCCTGAAGCCTGCCAGCGGAAAAATTGTGGTGGATGGGAAAGACTATTCTGATATTGCGCTGGCGGACTGGCATAAACACATTGGCCTGGTAAAGCAGGATCTTTTTGTTGTAAACGGAAGCGTGGAAGAAAATATAGCATTGGGAACGGAACCGGCAGAGGTAGACAGAGACAAACTTGCCCAGGCAGTGAAGCAGGCCGGACTCAGCGACCTGGTGGCCACCCTCCCCAGCGGATTGGCGACAGAAATGGGCGAAGGTGGGGTGCGGTTTTCATCCGGCCAGTTGCAGCGGATAGGCATAGCACGGGCCCTCTACAAGGATGCAGACATCCTCCTTTTTGACGAAGCCACCAATGCTATTGACATGGAAACCGAACAGGAAATTTTGCATTCGCTGCGCACCTTGAAAAGCCTGAAGAAAACAATTATCATCATAGCGCACAGGATGAGCACACTGAAGGTTTGCAACCGCATTATCCTCCTGAAAAAAGGAAAGGCCCTGCGTGAATATAATTATCCGGAACTTATTGCTTCGCTTACGCCTGAGGAGTTCAATACCGGTGAGGGATTTACGCAAAATTGATAGCTGAAGCTGAATGAAGGTACAGCATTGATTTCTATTGTCCTTTTTAAATTTTTATATGGGAATTCTTAATTTTCTTAAAAAACAACCGACCCCTCCGGAACTGCCACAAGAGGAGTTGTTGGTGGACATCCATTCGCACCTGATACCCGGCATAGATGACGGAGCTAAAAATATGGAGAGAGCGCTACAAATGGCTGCATCCATGAAAAAGCTGGGCTATAAGAAGCTTATCACCACGCCTCACATTACGGGTGATTTCTTCAGGAATACTCCGGAGATTATCCTGGGCGGACTAAGCAAACTGAACGAAGCAATAAAGCAGGAAGGAATTGATATAGAGGTGGAGGCCGCAGCCGAATATTATCTTGATGAGTGGTTTATGGAAAAACTCAATGCCGGGCCGCTCCTCACAATGGGAAAGAAATATTTATTGGTTGAAACTTCTTACTGGAATGAACCTGCCGGATTTGAAGAAACCATTTTCCAGATCCAGGTTGCCGGATATAAACCTGTGCTGGCCCATCCTGAGCGATATATTTTTATGCAGGAAGATTTTTCCAGGTATGAAAAATTATTAGAGAAGAAGGTGCTTTTCCAGATCAACCTGCTCTCCCTCACGAAATACTATAGCCCGGAGGCGAAATTAATCTGCGAGAAACTGATAGACGCGGGAATGGCCCATTTTGCCGGCAGCGATATTCATACTCCGCGTCATATTCCTCGTTTAAAAGAAGCGATGACGTCCAAATATTTCCGCAAACTGTGCAAACTTCCGCTACTCAACAACACGCTCGCGTGAACGGGCTAATTTGCAGTGGCAATCTAATTCCAGCTTCCGGGCGGAGTTGGTGCATTCCTCACGATACGCTTTCAGCAGCTTTCGCTTGGTGCATTCTGTATCATACCTTTCCAGCACCTGTCCTTCACGATCCACCAATGCACAGGAAATGCAGCGTTGGCAGGAACTGCATAGGATGGTTGCCGCAACAAATGCAATGATATACATCACGGTTTTTCTGATCATAACTTTAATTCAATGAACCCGCGGGGCGAGAGGTTCAAAAGTTCCAGGTATTAATTTAAATGATATTATTGGCCATGAATATTTTTTTAACAGGATTTATGGCATCCGGAAAGACCACTTATGGCAGGGCACTGGCGAAGGCAATGAATCGGACGTTCGTGGATTTGGATGAGGTAATTGAGGCCACGGCCGGTAAAAGCATTGCAGAGATCTTCAGTGCAGAGGGTGAAGCGGCTTTCCGTAAAATGGAGCGGATGGCGCTCCTCGAATTAAAGCTGAAAAATGGAGTGGTGGCAACCGGTGGAGGCACTGCCTGTTTTGCAGATAATATGGAATATATGAATGCTTCGGGCCTTACGCTCTACCTGAAAGTGCCTTTACAGGAAATCGCGAGACGGGCAGTTGCGGAGAAAAATGTGAGGCCATTGCTGGAAAACAGAACCGGAAATGATTTAATCGCGTTAATTGCAGCCAAACTGAGAGAAAGAGAAGCTTATTATCTGCAGTCAGCGATCATCCTTGATCCGCTGCATGTATCAGAAAAGGACTTAGCCAAATTGCTGCTTGCAAGAATTGACGATCAATCCTCAACTTTGCCTTTATAAGGTTCTAAAAAATTCTCGTGTAATTTGCCTTTTCAAATCAATCAATCCTTACCCATGAAATTTTACCTGATAGCTGTTGCTGCACTCATGCTTTCCTTCCTCCTCAATCCGGTGCCGCTTCTCTCGCAGGAAACTCCTGATGATACCATTGAAGTGCCTCCTCCCAAGGTCAGGAAGTATTCTCTCGGTAATCCGGTCCCCGACAGGCGTCTGCGCGATTTAAGCCCGGACCGGCCCGACTACACAGAAAGCCCCATCACGGTGGATGCCGGCCGCGCCCAGATCGAGACTGATTTTGTATTATTTGATTTCGGGGGAAATTTTTTCGATGAAGATCGCCCGGTGTACCTTGATAATGTTGTGGTACTTAATAATATTATCAAAGTTGGCCTGAGCCAGCAGGTGGATATGCAACTGGTGCTACCACTGCTGAGCTTTAGGGAAGAGCAACTGGATTCTCAAACGCAACTGTCTATGAACTTTGTGCCGGCTGCGGGCCTGCGTTTTAAGTTTAATCTGGTGGGCAATAATGGAAGCAAGTTCGCATTGGGCGTGATGCCTTACGGAATTGTGGATTTGCTGAGAAGCGAAGATCAGCTTGAAGATGTTGGGATTGCTGTGCCTGTTTCTTACCGTTTGAGTCAGGACGTATCCATAGGCGCTATGGGAACGGCACATGGTAAACCGGGGAAAACTTTTTTCACTGACCATAGCCTCAGCGTTTCGTTCCCAATCCTCAATGATTTTGATTTGAAAGGCTTCGGAGAAGTAGTAACAAGTTTCTGGTACGAGGAATATGAATGGCATTATTCAGCCAACGCGGGCATCATCTATCAACCCGTAAAAGATATTATAATAGATGCCGGTGCCTTTGTAGGATTGACTGAACTGATGCCGGGACTGAACGTTTTTACTGGCGTTACTTTCAGGCTATAAATTACCGGCACATAAGGCCATTATGCTGATTATTACTGACAAACAGGTTATTGGCCGAAAGGAGAAGGTGGATTTTCCTTCATTAAATCTGATGGGTGTTGATGCAAAAATTGATACCGGTGCCTATACTTCGGCTCTTCATTGCCACGATGTCAGGGTTTTTAAGCAAAAACGTAAAACTTTCGTAAGCTTCAAATTGCTTGACCCTTCTCATCCTGCATATAATAACAATCAATATTCGCTGCCACTTTATAAGGTAAAGCAGGTAAAGAGTTCATTTGGCCACAGCGAGAAACGGTATATTATCAAAACTACCATCCGGTTGTTTGATGAACTGCTTGACCTGGAACTTTCCCTTGCCGATCGCAGTAAAATGGAATACCCCGTACTGCTGGGGCGAAAACTATTAAAGCAACGATATATTGTAGACACTGACAGGATTAATCTGTCTCAGAAATTTGTAAAAGCAAGAATAAAAAAGAACAAGCCCAAACACAGCAGCACCTAATGAAAATTGCTATTCTCTCAAGAAACCAAAGCCTTTATTCTACCCGCAGGATCATTGAAGCGGCAGAGCAGCGCGGGCATGATGTAGAGATCGTTGATTATTTGAAATGCCAGGTAATTGTGGAAAAGGGGAAACCCATTATTTATTATCACAAAAAAAGACTGGAGGATATTGATGCTATCGTTCCAAGAATTGGAGCTTCGCGGACTTTTTTCGGATCTGCCGTGGTGCGGCAATTTGAACTGATGGGCGTATTCTCCACCGTCAGTTCACAGGCGATTGTGCGTTCCAGGGATAAGCTCCGGAGCCTTCAGATCCTGGCGCAAGAACATATCGGACTGCCTAAAACGGCCTTCGCTTCAGGTCCGGAAGATGTGGCTTCCATAATCCGGCATTTAGGCGGCACGCCCATCATCATTAAGCTTCTCGAAGGAACGCAGGGAAAGGGCGTGGTACTGGCAGAAAGCGTAAGTGCCGCAAAATCAGCGCTGGATGCCTTTTATGGGCTGAGGGTGAATATCATGATCCAGGAATATATTCAGGAGGCGAAAGGCTCGGATTTGCGGGCCTTCATCGTAAATGGAGTAGTGGTGGGCAGTATGATGCGCACCAGCGCTGAAGGAGAATTCAGGAGCAATTTGCACATGGGCGGTACAGGAAACCCGGTAAAGCTTTCGGCAGAAGAGAAGAAAATGGCCGTAAACGCTGCCAAAGCGCTGGGGCTTAAGATTGCCGGAGTGGACCTTTTACGCAGCAACCGCGGCCCGCTGGTGATGGAGGTTAATTCTTCGCCCGGCCTTGAGGGAATTGAGAAGGCCTCAGGAAAGGATATTGCCGGGAAAATCATACAATTCATAGAAGACCAGCGCACACGGAAACTGAAAGGGGACAAGGTAGGGCACTGAGATACTTTGAAATACTTCAAAGAATTTGAAAGAACGGCCACACAAATAGACCGGAGAAGCTTTAGTTGATGAGCATCACTTTATTTGCTCCGTCCGTTTCCTGCCAGTCCACCTTTACCCGCTGAGAAGAGCGCGTATCTACGGTGATCCCTACATAATCGGGCTCAATTGGCAGGTGGCGGCTGTATCGCCTGTCAACCAAAACTAACAGTTCCACCTTTTCAGGCCGGCCAAAATCTACGAGGGCATCCAGCGCTGAACGCACCGTACGGCCGGTAAACAGCACGTCATCCACCAGGATTACCTTTTTGCCTTCCACCACAAAATTCATCTCCTGTGGCTGCGGAATGATGGGCATTTCCCGCCTGCGAAAATCATCGCGGTAAAAAGTAGCATCAAGATTTCCGTACTGAATTACCGAATCCGGCTGAAGTTCGAGCAGGCGCTGATAAAGATTTTTCGCGAGGTAAATGCCTCTCGGCTGCAGACCGATCAGTACGCTGTTGCTAAACCGCGAATGGTTCTCGATCAGCTCATAGCACAGCCTGTCCACTGCTATGGAAAATCGTTTGTCTTCTAAAAGTACCACAGGATTCATCGGCTTCAAATCTTTGTTTCCGTCATTTTCAGGATATGCTTAAAATGAGCTTCCGAAACTTCCGCTACTGAAAGCCTGCTATGCGTTACCAACTTCAGGTCTTTTAGCTTTGCCTCTGCCTTAATTTCCTTGAGGGAAACCTTACGATTCACGGGCTTTACCGGTTCCACTTCCACAACCACCCATTTTTCATCGTCTGCTGTAGGATCAGGAAAATGTTCCTTTACCACTTTGCAAATTCCGACAATCTCTTTATCAAAGCTATGGTAGAAAAAGGCAAGGTCGCCCAACTTCATTTCCTGCAAATTATTTCTTGCCTGATAATTTCGTACTCCTTCCCACATCGTCCGGTTTTCACGGACAAGATCATCCCAGGAGTAAGTATCAGGTTCTGATTTTAAAAGCCAGTAATTCATGCCTGGTGAGTTTTAAGATTGAATTCCAAAGTGTATGTAGTTTTCAAAAGAAACCAGAATACCGCAATTCATCCTTCTTATTTATTGAGGAATGTCCCAGCCGAATTCGGTCTTGAGCTCAGCTTCGGTTTTTTCCGCCACTTTTACTGTCATTTTAATATCAGCATACGGTCGGTTATTGGCCTGGTTCTTTGGCTGGATGGCTATGGTTTCCACTACATTAATGCCGGCCATTACCTGACCGAATATAGTGTAGTTTTCATCAAGATGAGGTGTGCCACTTTCGTTTTCAACGATGTAGAATTGCGACCCGCTTGATTCTTTTTGCGGATTGACAGAATCCGGCTGCCGGGCGGCAGCCACTGCTCCCTGCACGTGCGTGAGTGTACTTACAAATTCGGCCGGGATGGTATAGCCAGGACCTCCGGTGCCATCATTGGTTGTGTCGGAATCCTTGGAATTTGGGTCGCCTCCCTGAATCATAAAACCGTCAATGATACGGTGGAAGGTTGTGCTATCATAAAATCCCTCACCGGCAAGTTTCAGGAAATTGGCTTTGTGCTGCGCAGTGGTGTCATATAGCCAAATCCAAATATCACCGTTGGTGGTGTTGATATTTATCACTTCAAATTTTTCATCAGGAATGGTGTCGGTAGGATCAGGTGTTATAATGGGTTCGGTATCATCATCCTTTTTACAGGAACTGATGGCGAAGAAGCCCAAAAGGAGTATCAGCCAGATGTTGTTTGTTTTCATCTTAAATAATATTTTGTTTTTCTTGATTGTAAATAAAGATGCAAATAAAAGCATCTATGGTGGAATTATTCAGGTTTTTTCGCCTTCACAGATTTGAAGGTGCCATTGAAAGCCATCGGAACTTCTGCAATCTGAACTAAATTGGTTTTCGCTAAAATCTCGCCTGCTCTGCGATTGATGTCCGTGGCGACAAGATTTGCCAAAGGATTCATGATTCTTCTAAAAAGATTCGGCTGGGCATGGTCGGGCAGAAATTTGTCCAGAATGAATACTGTTCCGCCCGGTTTCAAAACCCTTTCAGCCTCGCGGATGCAGGCAACAGGATCGGGAATCACCGCAATAATGAAGTGCAACACCACGGCATCGAAAATGGCATCAGGAAAATGGAGGTGATGTCCGTCCATCAGGTGCGTTTCAACCTGCAGGTTCAGTCGCTTTGCCTTGCGCTGGAGTTTGTGCAGCATGGCGGGCGTGATGTCAATTGCGGTGACGGCAAGATGTTCAGGAAGGTAAGGCAGGTCGAGCCCTGTTCCGGCCCCGATCAGGAGAATTTTGCTGCCAGGCGGCAAGTGCAGGTTTGCCAGCGACTTTTTGCGCATGGGTTGGGTGAAGCTGCCAACCACAAAATCATAAAGCGGAGAATACAACGCGTACCGAAAGCGGTTCCACCGATTGGTGTTGATTTGCATTTTAAAAGAAAAATGAATCGGATAAAGAATTTAATTCTGAAACAAACTTCAGCGATAAATTGAATTTATTTGCCGTCTCCATTAATTCCTCTTTTATAAAAAAGTTCCTCAATCTCGAAATATCACGCAAGGATATGGGAATGCTCGCACCAGTTGGTGGGAATTAAGCAGCATTAGAATAAGGTTGGCGTGAGAGAGGTACACCAGCAGTTATTAAGGTTGGTTGTGAAAATTAGGTTTTAAAGCAGCCGCTTCAATTTCAGGCTCGAACTATACCCAAACTGAAAACCCTTATTCTAATTTTCTTTAAATCTTAGGAACATCGGTAGATTATAATCCCAACTAACCTTATTAACCCTCGAATGCTACCGATGGGGCACAGATGTTAGAACAGACGTTGAATTGCTTTCTTCTTAGCGTCCCGGTTGCAAAACCCCAGAATAAAAAAGCCTGTACCACAGGGGCACAGGCTTCGGGTTGGTTAAAGAAACAGGTGCTTCTTTACAGGTCCAGGTTGGCATACTTTGCATTCCGCTCAATAAATTCTCTGCGTGGCGGAACTTCATCTCCCATAAGCACACTGAAAATATGATCAGATTCTGCTGCGCTTTCTATAGTCACCTGCCGCAATGTGCGGAACTCAGGATTCATGGTGGTTTGCCAGAGCTGTTCTGCGTTCATTTCACCGAGACCCTTATATCGCTGCACACTTACAGAAGTTCGCTGGTTTTCGCCAGAAAGTTGTGCGATGGCTTGGTCTCTTTCCTCATCGGTCCAGCAGTAAACTTCTTCCTTGCCTTTACGAACCAGATAAAATGGTGGCGTGGCAATGTATAAATATCCTCCTTTAATAAGATCCTGCATGTACCGGAAAAAGAGGGTAAGAACCAATGTTCTGATGTGGCTGCCGTCCACGTCAGCATCCGTCATAATGATGATTTTGTGATAGCGGAGCCTGCTGAGGTTCAGTGCTTTTTCATCCTCCTCGGTGCCTATGGTGATGCCGAGCGCAGTGAACATGTTCTTGATTTCCTCATTTTCGTAGATCTTGTATTCCATTGCCTTTTCCACGTTGAGGATCTTCCCCTTCAATGGCAGAATAGCCTGGAATACGCGGTCGCGGCCTTGCTTGGCGGTTCCGCCTGCTGATTCACCCTCCACGAGGTAAATTTCTGAGATTGAAGGATCTTTCGAAGAGCAGTCTGCCAGCTTGCCCGGCAGGTTCAGTCCGCTGAAGGCATTCTTGCGCTGCACCATTTCGCGTGCTTTGCGGGCAGCGTGGCGGGCTGTAGCGGCCAGCACTACTTTATTGATGATCATCCTGCCTTCCTTGGGGTGCTCTTCAAGGAAATTGTTCAGGTGTTCTGATACAAAACCATCTACCGCTCCCATTACGTCAGAGTTCCCTAGTTTGGTTTTGGTCTGGCCTTCAAACTGCGGCTCAGCTACCTTTATTGAGATCACTCCGGTAAGGCCCTCACGGAAGTCATCACCACTAATCTCGAATTTTACTTTGGAGAGGTGGCCTTCTTTTTCAGCGTAGTTCTTTAGTGTCCGGGTAAGCGCCCTGCGAAATCCCGCAATATGGGTTCCTCCCTCTACTGTATTGATGTTATTCACATAACTATGCATGTTTTCGCTGAAGGAGGTATTGTATTGAAATGCGATTTCAATCGGCACTTCATTTTTTACACCTTCAAAATACATAGGTTCCACGGTTAGCGTTTCTCTGTTGCCATCCAGATATTGGAGAAATTCAATCAAGCCCAGCTCTGAATAAAAATCTTCATGGCGAGGTTTCCCTTCATCGTCCGGTTCCCGCTCATCCGTAATTGAGAGTCGAACGCCTTTGTTCAGGAAGGACAATTCCCGCAATCGTGAGGCAAGGGTTTCATACTTAAACACCACCGAATTGAAGATCCCGTTATCAGCCGTAAAAGTGATAATGGTTCCAGTCTTTTCGCTATCTTCTATTTCTTTTACACTGTAGAGGGGTTTTCCCTTTTCGAATTCCTGAATATACTTTTTCCCATTTCTGTGAATCTCGGCCGTGAGGTGGCTTGAAAGCGCATTTACACAAGATACACCCACTCCGTGCAGGCCTCCTGAAACCTTGTATGTGTCTTTATCAAATTTACCTCCTGCATGGAGCACGGTCATTACAACTTCCAGCGCTGACCGGTTTTCTTTTTTATGCATTTCCACAGGAATACCCCGCCCGTTATCTGTTACGGTTACGGAGTTATCAGGGTGAATGATGACTCTAATGTCATCACAATATCCTCCCATTGCTTCATCTATGGAGTTATCAACTACCTCATACACCAGGTGATGCAGTCCCCGGTTTCCTACATCGCCAATGTACATTGCGGGACGCTTCCTTACGGCTTCGAGACCTTCGAGTACCTGGATATTCTCCGCTGAATAACTATTGCTCTTTTCTGACATTTTTTTCTTGGATTAATACAAACTTTTTAACAGACACAAAAATGCTGCAAATACTGTAATAACAAGGCTTTTAGGCCGGTTAATTATCCACAAAATGTGGAATCCGGGCCGCTTTTTTATTCCTTGTTTCAGAAGGTGAGATTCCGGGTGCGTTCCTTTGACTTCTTGCTGAGTTCTTCATGAATTTCCAGGATCTGCGGAATCAGCAGAGAATCTTCATCATTTCTAATAACGTAATCAGCCGCAGCAACCTTTTCCTGTTCCGGCAACTGGTTGTTGATCCGCTCCATCACCGCTTTCCTGTCTACGTGGTCGCGATCCATTATTCTTTTGATCCTCAACTCAAGCGGAGCCGTAACGCAAATGAGATAGTGCAACAGTTTATGGCTGCCGGTTTCCACGAGCAGTGCGGCTTCTTTAAGGATATAGGGGAGGTGCATATTCTGCATCATAACCCATCGCTCAAAATCCTGCTGTACCGCTGGATGAACGATAGCATTCAGTTTTTCCAGCGCACGCTTGTTCTTAAAAACGATGGCTGCCAGTTCCTTTCCCTTCAACTTGTTTTGATCGGAATAAATATTTTCTCCAAAGAGTTTCTTAACCTGTTCAATGATATCCGGACGGCTGTTCATCAACTCTTTAGCGCGAATATCCGAATTGTAAACCGTGATGCCGAGTCCCTCAAATATTTTGCAGACGGTGGACTTGCCACTGCCAATTCCGCCAGTTATTCCCACCTTCATCATCATTTTGTCTGCCTTATGTAGTCCACATATTCGGGTTTGAGCCGCAGGTTGTACGTAAATGGAGGTTTGGTGGCCACTGAAATTTTGAGCTGAGTGCGGCTGCTGTTATCAATCGCAGCCGCATCCACGGTTACCTGAAAACGGCCGGGATAGATATTGGAATAGTTGCTAAGCGCAGTTTGAAAAGTGATAGTGGTCCGTTGGGGGATCAGTGAAACCGAATCTTCCGGAGCCAGATTGATAATATCTATTGGAACCTCCACTTTCCCTTCCGTAAGTTTTTCCACCGGAAGATATACCTGCACCTGATCAGTGCTGTATTTAATATTCGCTTCTTGAAACTTTTCCAATTCCACCTGACGGGTCGTGCTTCTCGTTAAATTCTGCAAAGAGATCTTTTTGGTTGCGACATGCTCTACTTCCTGTACCACCGACTTCGGGCCTGAAACGACAACAGAATCCGGCTCAACCGAAATTTCTTCGGAAAGTCCGTATTGCTTCGGGAAAATGCTATCCGTCAGGAGCAATACAGGCACTGTCTTCTGCTCCAAGGATTCCATCATAACCGGAATCGTATCAGGCGAAACGGTGAGTATTTCCACATCAGAGGAAAGATGCCCGACTATCTCATCCGAGTTGTTCATGGGCACCACGTAAGGAGTATTACCTGCATTTCCTATATCCAGGTTATAGGAGGCCACCTGACGCTTCAGGGAATAAGCAAACAGATCCCAGCCCTGTGCATTTACTCTTAAATTCAGCATCTCAGGCAGAGCTTGGGTAAATGTCCGGTCTTCAGGAACATTCACATATTCCACCCGCATATCCACAGTGCTGGTATAGCGCTTATTCATGGCCTTCATAAACCAATATACAGATGCGATCAGTATACACCAGAAAAAGATAATCCACTCTGAATTGCGGTTTATCTTAAAGCGGCTGAGCAACTGGTTTAAAAAAGCAGATTCTTTCACATTAAAATCAGGTTTTTTCGAGTGGGGCGCCTTTTGTGGCCTCCATTGATACGGCCGATTGCTCTATAGTAAAGCGGATGTTGTTCCCGGCATCCACCAGGAAAGTCCCCTCCTTTACGTCCACTATTTTACCATGGATTCCTCCAATGGTTACCACGCGATCGCCCTTTTTAAGATTGGCGCGAAATGATTTCTGTTCCTTGGCCTTCTTTTGCTGTGGCCTCACCATAAAGAAGTAGATCACGACTATGATGAGAATAAAAGGGAGGAAACTCACAATATCAAATCCTCCGTCTGCCTGCGGTGACATCAGCAGAATTCCTGTTAGTTGGTTCATGTAGACTGTTCTTTCTTTTTTAAAATAATAATGAATAATTGGCCGGCACCTGCCTTTAAATTATTCCTGCACCTCACCTTTGATGGTAAGCACGGTTAAAGCCGGCTCTGAATTGCTTGTCACCTGAATGGTTTTGGTAAATGAACCCGGCCTTCCTTTGCTGTCATATACCACGTCAATGGAGCCTTCATCGCCAGGTTTCAACGGCTCTTTAGTCCAGGTAGGGACGGTGCAGCCACAACTCGGTTTTGCATCGGAGATCACAAGATCGGAAGTGCCTGTATTCGTGAACTTAAAGGTATATGTTGCCTGGGTTCCTTCCTGAATGGTTCCGAAGTTATGCTCCGTTTCACTGAAATTAATTTGTGCCGCCTGGTTGCTGCTTTCACCATCTTCATTTGCGGTTGCATTATTCTCTACTACTGAAGAGTCAATGCTCTCCTCAGTTTCAGAGGCTTCATCACAAGCAGTAAAGGTGAAAAGCGCCATTGCGAAAAAAATACTCAGGTATTTCATTTTTTTAGTTTTGTTTATTGGTTAAAAAATTAATTCGAAATCAGTCCCCTTCCGGTTTTATTGATTTTTTCTTCCACGGTCAGGATCTTTAGGAGGGAGTCTAATACTCCATTAATGAACTTCTTGCTTTGTATCGTGCTGTAATTTTTTGATAATTCAATGTACTCGTTGATGGTGACTTTGGTAGGAATAGATGGGAAATAAAGAAATTCAGCCAGGGCCATTTTTAAAATAATAATATCTACCACGGCTACTTGTTTTGGCTCCCATTTACTAATTCTGTCATCCACCATTTTTTGCAGTTCAGCATTATTTCGCACCGTAAATTTCAGAAGTGACTTGGCGTAATCGAAATTTTCCTCTTCATTATCCGTCAACGGCAGAAGGAAGTCTTCTTCATTATCAAAGGCCATTCCCTTTACTGTTTTAAGTGCCATGTTGACAGCTACTTTCTCATCATCGAACCAATTGTAAAATTCCTCTTCGAGAAGATGTGTAAAGAGGGAAGAGTTGGTGGTGAAATGTTTAATGATAAAAGTCACAAGGTCATGATCCTGATACTTATTAGGAGTATTGGTACTAATATAATCCCTGTATTCTGTGCTGTTTTTGAGGTCTACAAAGAGCTTGCGGGTTGCATCCTGATCCGGCACCCAAACTACATCGTAGGTATTAAGTTTTTTATGGAAAAGCTCAGAATGTATGAGTTTATGAACCACCGGGTTTTGCAGAAATCTCAGGTGTTTTTTCTGCAATTCGCTTCCCTGAAATGCCCTCGCCCTGGTTTCTTCCTCGTAGTGTTCGGCAAAGCGGCCAAGTTCTTCGACAAGCAAAAGCAAATACAGATACAGGCTGTAAAGCTTATTTATGCTTTTCATCAGGTTTTTGGTTAAAACACCTAATTCAGGATAGTTTCCGGAAATTTCGTATCCGTAGAGGGCCTGCATCACCTTCAATCGAATATGTCTTCTGCTCAGCATGAAGTGGATTGAGGGTAAGTTTTAAGATGAAAAATGAGATGGAACTGTTGCGGGGTCCGGTTGACTTCCCGTTTAGTAAGGCAAATTAATTTGGCCAATGTCATGAATACGTTTTTCAGCGATAACCTGAGAAGCTGCATAAGTAGTAATGCTTTCCTGTGTTGCAGTCTTGTAAATCTCACATGTTACATCAAATATTTTTTCCGTGCGTGATTGGGCAATTCCCCGGTTATAGCCATTTAATTCTGTGTAGACATTGATGAGGCCACCGGCATTGATCAGATAGTCCGGAGCGTAAAGAATACCTCTTTCTTTCAGCAAGGCCGAATGTTCAATATCATTCTTCAACTGGTTGTTTGCTGCTCCTGCAATGATGTCGCACTTGAACTGGGGAATGGTGTCGGAATTGACGGTGGCTCCAAGCGCACAGGGAGAATAGATATCCATTTCAGCGGAAGGTACATTTTCAAGTTCAACGTGGGTAGCGCCAAACTCTTTCACCGCATAATCTATACTCTTAGGGTTGATGTCTGCTACGTATATCTTGGCATTTTCTTTTGCCAGCAGTTCAACGAGGTGGCGGCCTACCTTCCCAATGCCTTCTACTAATATCTTTTTTCCTGAGAGGCTCTCGTTTCCGTAAGCCTCCAGTGCACTGGCTTTCATTCCCAGGTAGGTGCCATAAGCCGTCATCGGTGATGGATCGCCTCCGCCTCCATACATTTCCGGCAGACCCACTACATGGTCGGTTTCCATTTTAATATACTCCATGTCTTCGGTGGTGGTTCCCACGTCTTCAGCAGTAATATATCGTCCGCCCAGGGTTTCTACGAACCTGCCGAATCTCCGCATCAAGCCCTCCGAATTGTGCTTATAGGGATCTCCGATAATGACGGCTTTAGCTCCACCCAGGTTGAGACCTGAGATGGCTGCTTTGTAAGTCATTCCTCTGGAAAGCCTTAAAACATCTGTGATCGCATCCTGGTCATTATTATAATGATACATGCGAGTGCCGCCAAGTCCGGGGCCAAGGTGGGTATTGTGAATAGCTATGATTGCCCGCAATCCTGTATTTTTGTCATGGCAAAACACTAACTGCTCATAATGATATTCCGTTAGCCGGTCAAAAATTACATTTTGAATCTCAATTTCCTCTTTAACGAGCGTCATAGGTAGCCTTTTTCTGATTAATTAATGCCTCACGAATTTGTGCAAAAGTAGGAATTTTTCAAATTGTGAATTGCCGGCCAATTCTTATTTATGAAATCACTCTGGCACCTCAACAAATATTTCTTTAAATACCGCAAGCGCCTTTTATGGGGCGTTTTCTTTGTCGTCATCTCCAACTTCTTTGGCGTCTTTCCGGCCCAGGTGGTGCGCCATGCATTCGACCTGGTAGGGCAGAACATCCTACTTTACAGGCTTTCTGATAACACCGGAATTCAGTCGCATCTCCTGGAGCAGCTCGGGCAGATCCTGCTTCTCTTTGCAGCGCTGGTAATTGCGCTTGCTTTGAGCAGGGGGCTGTTCATGTTCTTCATGCGGCAAACTATTATTGTGATGAGCCGGAAGATTGAGTATGACCTGAAAAATGAAATTTACCATCATTATCAGCGGTTATCGCTTTCCTTTTACAGAAGAAACAACACTGGAGACTTGATAGCAAGGATCACGGAGGATGTAAGCAGGGTGCGGATGTACCTGGGTCCGGCCATTATGTATACCATAAACCTGGTGACGCTCATTGTGCTTGTGGTGGCCATCATGCTCTCCGTGAATGTGAAGCTTACATTATACACGCTGCTGCCGTTGCCGGTGCTGGCGCTTTCCATTTATTTTGTGAACAATATCATCCACAAGCGCAGTACGGCAATACAGGAGCAGCTTTCGCGGCTCACCACTTTTGTCCAGGAAGTTTTTTCGGGGATCCGGGTCATCAAATCTTTTTCCTCAGAGCAAAGCGTAAAGGATCATTTTGGCGAAGAGGTGAATGTCTACCGCGAAAAGTCCATGGCGATGGTACGCGTGGATGCCCTATTTTTCCCGCTCATTCTGTTGCTGATCGGAGTAAGTACACTGATCACGCTATACGTGGGCGGACAGCTCGTGATGCAGGGGCTTATCACTCCCGGCAATATTGCAGAGTTCTTTATTTATGTGAATTTGCTCACGTGGCCCGTGGCATCCATCGGTTGGGTAACTTCATTGGTGCAGCGGGCGGCTGCCTCGCAGGCACGCATCAACCAATTACTGGAAACGCCTTCTGACATTGTGCCCGAAGAAGGCAAAGTACTTCAGGTAAATGGAAATATTGAATTCAGGAATGTCTCCTTTGTTTATCCCGATACAGGTATCCAGGCTTTGAAGGATATTTCATTCCTGGTAAACTCCGGGGAAATGCTGGGAATAATTGGCCGCACGGGTTCAGGTAAAAGCACAATCGCCTACCTGATGATGCGATTATACGATCCGCAACAGGGGAGCGTATTGATTGAAGGCGAAGATATTTCATCATTGCGCCCTGACCTGTACCGCCAGCAAATAGGATATGTGCCACAGGATGATTTCCTTTTTTCAGATTCAATTGCCAACAATATTTTCTTCGGCTACCATCAGCACTTGCAGGCCACGGAAGAACTGACCGAACAGGAAAGGGAGAGTTTGTTGAGGGAAGCGGCAGAAACCGCTGACGTGCTGAAAGATATTCATGATTTCCCAGAGGGTTTTGAAACGGGCCTGGGTGAACGCGGCATTACGCTTTCTGGCGGACAGAAACAACGGGTGGCCATCGCCAGAGCAATTATAGGAAATCCCAAAGTTTTAATATTCGATGACAGTTTTTCCGCCATTGATACACACACTGAGGCTGAGATCCTGAAAAATATGGGTAAAGTAATGAAAGGGAAAACCACCGTTCTCATCAGCCACAGAGTTTCAACCGTAAAGAACGCAGACAATATCCTCGTGCTGGATGAAGGCAGGATCGTGGAGCGGGGCGCCCACAGCGATCTGATCAGCAGCAACGGTTATTACGCAGAACTCTATAAAAAGCAGTTGCTGGAAAAAGAACTGTACGAGAAAGAGACCGAATAATTTCGGCAAATGCCGGGCTCCCAATGTTTTAGGAAAGTTCCTCAAAAAGACCCAGTTCCCGGTTTTTTCTCACGTTATACCAATGATAGTATTTTCCGTTCATGGCAATGTAAACTCCTCTTGGCAGCGTTTGCGCAAATGCTAAAGCACAACCCAGATTGAAAAGCCCATCCGAACTGCCGAACTTATAGGGAATCATAGCGCCCATCAGCACGATGGTTTTATCAGAAACGGCACTTGCCAAAACCTTAGCTGTTTCAGCCATCGTATCTGTCCCGTGGGTAATCACAATTTTGCTTTGCTCTGAGCGGGTGCAGGCTTCGATCATCAGCTCCCTGTCGCGTTGTGTTACATCAAGGCTGTCCACAAGCATCAGCGTCTCCACCTCCACCTTCAGCCGGGAACGCGCTAATTCCAGCATGGCCGGCACATGGGTTTCGCGGAAATAGAGTTCTCCATTCAGCTCATTGTACTCTTTGTCGAAGGTGCCCCCGGTTATCAGGATGCGGATTTTCATTGAGGTGACATTCAAAAATTATGGCGGCAAAGTTAAGCGGCAGTTCCTGTAAAGCCTCAAGTTGCAGCAGGGCCGGCAGGGCTTCTCTCAATTCTTTTACTTTTGCAGAAAACAAGGCATTTAATGAAAAAAGACTGGTTCCTGAACTGGTTCGGAACGAGGTATTATAAAATACTTTATCAGCACCGCGATACTGCGGAAGCCAAAATTTTTCTTGACAAATTACTGGATCACCTGCACCCTGCGCCAAAAGCACGCATCCTTGATGTAGCCTGCGGAAAAGGACGACATGCCGCCTATCTTGCCTCCAAAGGTTATGAGGTGACGGGCATTGACATTGTTGAGGAGAATATTAAAGAAGCCAAACGAGGGGAAAAGGAAAATCTCCGCTTCCACATCCATGATATGCGGGAGCCTTTTGGAGATCATGAATTTGATATTCAGATCAACCTGTTTACCAGTTTCGGATATTTTGAATCGCAGGATGAAAACCGCCAGGTAATAAGCAATATATATGATACGCTGGCTCCGGGAGGATACGTGGTGATAGACTTCCTGAATTGCAACAAAGTAATTGCAAACCTCAGGAGGGAGGAAGATTTTAGCCGCGATGGCATCCAGTTCCATATCAGGAGATTTACAGAGAAGGGCTTCATTGTTAAGGAAATCCGTATAAATGATAATGGTGAAGAGCACCTTTTCTTTGAGCGGGTGGAGTGTCTTAATATTGATGACTTCAGAGATTTCCTGAAGGATTTTTCGATTACTGATGTTTTCGGTAGCTATGATTTAGCGCTATTCGACCCGGCATCATCTGACCGGCTCATTATCATTGCACAAAAACCTGATCATGTTTGAAAGCCTCATGCAATGGGATTATGCTGCTTTCCGGCTTATTAACGGCCAGTGGGTAAACCCGGTGCTGGACCTGTTGATGCCTGCACTGCGCGACAAGTTTTTTTGGGCACCGGTTTATGCTTTTTTCCTCACTTTTCTGGGGATCAATTTTAGGCTGAAAGGGCTGGCGATGGTGCTGCTCATTATTTTATCGGTTACAATTACTGATCAGGTTACCGCCTCTTATATTAAGCCGCGCGTGGAGCGGCTGCGCCCATGCCATGATGCAAACCTGGCAGGCGAGGTGCGGTTGCTGATCAATTGTGGCAGCGGCAAGAGCTTCCCCAGCGCTCATGCGGCTAATCATTTTGGGCTATCGTTTTTCCTTATTGTGATGCTGGGCCGCCATATACGATGGCTTATCCCGGCAGGAATAATCTGGGCCGCAACCGTCTCTTATGCACAGGTGTATGTGGGAGTTCATTTTCCTGTGGATGTTATTTTCGGAGCGCTGATTGGCGTGTTCACAGGAAGCTGGATCGCAATTTTGGGAAGAGTTTTTATCGGTAGTTTAGATTAATTTTCCTGTGATTGAAGTCCAGAGATAGATTTCCATTTATTAAAAAGATCGTCTTTTATTATTTCAGGATGCAGGAGGACATGTATGTCATTTTCTGTTTTCGAAAAGTAAATTCAGAGGCTCTTCAATTCCATTATGCTTCCAATTTTTACTTATTAATTTTGGCCTTTAATTTTAAAAAATAGGTTATGGAATTTATTCTTGTAGAAAAGCTGGCGGCCAAGCGAGTTGCCATCATTCGGCTGAACAGGCCCAAGGAACTGAACGCCCTGAACCTGCAGCTCATGGGGGAGATCCGGGATTCGCTGAAAGAACTGGATGCGGATGATGAAGTGCGGGCAATCGTGATCACCGGCAACGAACGCGCATTTGCAGCCGGGGCCGACATTAAGCAAATGGCAGGGAAAACGGCCATTGACATGCTCAAGGTGGACCAATTCAGCACATGGGACCAGATACGCAAAACGAGAAAGCCTGTTATTGCGGCTGTTTCCGGATTTGCATTGGGTGGCGGCTGTGAACTCACCATGATCTGCGATATGATCGTGGCATCTGAAACTGCACAGTTTGGTCAGCCGGAAATAAAGATTGGCGTAATGCCCGGAGCCGGAGGGACGCAGCGGCTCACCAGGGCTGTAGGAAAAGCCCGTGCTATGGAAATGGTGCTCACCGGGAAATTTATTTCTGCGCAGGAAGCGCTCCAGTTCGGCTTGGTAAACAAAGTGGTGCCGGTAGATCTGTATCTGGAGGAAGCCATAAAGCTCGCAGCGGAGATTGCTGAAATGTCTCCCATTGCCGTGCAAATGGCGAAGGAATCAGTGAATAAGGCGCACGACATGCACCTGCAGGAGGCCCTCTACTTTGAGCGCAAAAACTTCTACATGCTTTTCGCCTCTGAAGACCAGAAGGAAGGAATGAACGCTTTTATCGAAAAACGGAAGCCGGATTTTAAAGGAAAGTAGTTTTTTAAAAAAGAGCTTTAATTGGCGGCTGTCTTCCCAGCATTGCGTTTTTTAAATATTTAATTAAAATGCGGAATTTTTAATTTTTATTTGGGAAAATTCAAATGAATATTCTGTAAATAATATTATTGAATGTAAATTGATACCGGGAAGATTTTTCTTCGGAAAAGAAATAAGCACAGGAAATGGAAATTACGAAAACGCTCTACGTTACCCACCGCGATGATTGGCGAAAATGGTTAGAAGAGCATCATAAAACGGAGCGGGATATCTGGCTGATTTATTACAGGAAAAATGCTGATAAGCCCCGCTTGCCGTATAATGATGCAGTGGAAGAAGCGCTTTGTTTTGGCTGGATTGACAGCACCATTAAGCCGATTGACGATCAGGCCTTTGCACAGCGGTTTTCGCCACGCAGGCCGCGTAGCGAGTTGTCGCCCATGAACAGGGAGCGGGTAAAGCGGCTTATCCTGGCTAAAAAAATGACGGAAGCAGGAATGGAAAGCATTCGCCATGCATTTACTGAAGCTGACCTGCACGAGAAGACGGTGATGCCGGATGACTTGATTCTTGAGTTGAAGAAGGATAAAGAGGTCTGGAAGAATTTTCAGCAGTTTCCTGAATCTTATAAACGCATCCGCATAGGCTGGGTAGATGGCGCCCGCCAGCGTCCGGAAGTATTTAAGACGAGATTAAATTATTTTATTAAGATGACAAAAAAGAATAAAATGTATGGAATGGTACAGTAAAAATTAAAAGTGATATTTTGATTTTTACAAAACGTTTTTAAATTTTTAAATAAACGTGTGATTTTGATTAGGCTAATATTTTTAGTTGAAATTTGCCCACAAACCGAAGGATTCGCAAAATAAAAGGAATGATCTTTTTGCTTTAAAAGTGAGAGTGCCGAGGGGTGAAATCTCCCTGGTTTTGATTTGTCAGGTTATGCAAAAGCTTTTTGCAATCGTGCTTTTGGAGTTTTAAGCCTTTATATTGGGCACGAATTCAGATTGAAGGATCAGCAAAGCAAGCCATGCACATCGCAATTATAGGGAACGGCATTGCCGGAATAACGGCAGCCCGGCATATTCGCAAGCTGAGCGACCACCGCATTACGGTGATTTCTGACGAGACGGAGCATTTCTACTCACGGACCGCTTTGATGTACTTATATATGGGCCACATGGCGTATGAAAACCTCAAGCCTTATGAAGACTGGTTCTGGGAAAAAAACCGCATTGGCCTGCTCCGGGATTATGTGAACCAAATCAATACAGCCGAAAAGCAACTCATCCTGCGGAGCGGGAAGCGCCTGGATTATGATAAGTTGCTAATTGCCAGTGGTTCAAAATCCAACCGGTTGAATGTAGAAGGCGCGGACCTGCGGGGCGTTCAAACGCTTTATGGTATTCCGGACCTGGAACTGATGGAAGAACATACCCGCAATGTGCAGCAGGCCGTGGTCGTGGGCGGAGGTTTAATAGGCGTTGAAATGGCAGAAATGCAGCTCTCACGAAAAATCGCGGTAACATTCCTTGTGCGTGAGAAGGAATTCTATGACCTCATATTTCCGAATGAAGAAGGCAGCATGATAAGCCGAGAAATCCGGAGACACGGGGTGGATTTACGGCTTGAAACTGAACTGGCCGCCATTGAAGGCGATGAACACGGACGCGTGAATGCCATAAGGACAAATGCGGGCGAAAGAATTTCTTGTGGTTTCGTGGGCATTGCGGTAGGCGTGCATCCCAATCTGGATGTTGTGAAAAACTCAGGGATCGAAACCGGTAGTGGCGTGCTTGCAGATACATTCCTGCGCACCTCGGTAGAGGACGTTTATGCAGCGGGAGATTGCGTGGAGTTGCGCAAACCTCCTCCGGGACATCGTGCCATTTCCCCGGTGTGGTATACCGGGGCAATTATGGGCAGGCATGTGGCCAGGGTAATTTGCGGGAAAAAAATACCTTATGATCCAGGTTATTATTTTAATTCTGCCAAGTTTTTTGGAATCGAATGGCAGGTCTATGGCCACGCTCCCCGGACTTTTGAAGGCGGTGATGCCAGCTTATTCTGGCAGCATCCCAATGGCCGGCAAAGTGTACGGCTGGTGTATGATGCTGAAACCACGGCCATTACAGGATTTAACATCCTGGGGCAGCGCTACAGGCAGTTGGTGTGCGAGGATTGGATGACAAACAAAAAAACATTGAAATACGTGGTCGAGCACCTGGAAGCGTGCCAGTTCAATCCTGAATTCCATGAAAAACATAATGAAGCCATTAGGCTTAATTATAATAAATTATTTCCTGATAACCCGGCTGAAAAACACAGGCGCAAAATCTTTCGTTTTTTCTAAATTAAAAAAAGCAACATGCATCCTTATGCAATTCTGAATTCTGACACCGAGATAAAACCGCACTATAACAGTGCTGTGGAAATGGCCGGTTTGGCCATTTCTTTTACCGGATTGCTGTGTACGTTCGTCATTGCATTTTTCGGGTTAATTGGCGGGCCGTGGATTTCGCTTTTATTGTCTGCCGGATTGATTTCCGGAGGTGCTTTGCTTTACATTTTTGGCCAGGCCAGAGGGATGAAACCCGGCATCCATAATGATGGCATTACCTTCAGCGCCATGCAATTCCGCGGATGGACGGGCTGGATAACGGCCATCCTGTTTACCGGCTTTTATATTATTATTTATTGGTTTGGCGATTGGCTGCACAACCTGGTAGCTATGGTGGAACCCATGAGCCAGGCCATTCGCAATGCACCGGCTGACCATTGGTTCCTTTATGGATTACTGTATACCCTGGCCATTCTGGTGATGGGCGTGAAGTTTATGTATAAATATCAACACAGCCGCTATCATCTCATCCGGACGGCAACGCTGATGTTTTTTCAGCTTGGTTTTGCTTTTCTCCTGCCGGCAATTCTTATGTTTTTCAAGGAGCCGGAATTTTACTTCAGCTACTTCTGGCCGCTTCAGTTCAACTATTTGTTCCCGAATGATGTCCATTCCCTTGTATCCGATCCCGGGGCATTGGGTACGTTCATGGTTTTTTGGGGAGCGGTGATGAGTTTTATTGCTACGCCTGTTCTTACCTATTTTTACGGCAAACGCTGGTATTGCAGTTGGGTTTGCGGCTGTGGCGGCCTTGCAGAAACATTTGGCGACCCGTATCGGCATCTCAGCGATAAGCGGCTCATTGCCTGGAAATTTGAGCGCTGGATCGTTTACGGAGTGCTAGCCATTATCACGTTTACCACCATGCTGCTTTGGGCCAGTCTCACGCTGGAAATTGGCTGGCTCAGCAGCATTTCGGGCGATCTGGCGGAATGGTATGGTTTCTATATCGGGGCCATCTTTGCCGGGGTGATTGGCGTGGGCTTTTATCCGCTGATGGGGAGCCGGGTTTGGTGCAGGTTTGGTTGCCCAATGGCCGCCATTCTTGGAATTATTCAACGGTTTTATTCAAGGTTTCGAATTACAACTAATGGCGGGCAATGCATCAGTTGCGGCAACTGCTCCGCATTTTGCGAAATGGGCATAGACGTGAGGTGGTACGCACAACGGCAGCAGAATATAGTTCGTGCCAGTTGTGTGGGCTGTGGCATTTGTGCTTCTGTTTGTCCGCGCGGTGTGCTGAAGTTGGAAAATGGCCCATCTGACATAAACCGGGCAGCCATCCAGGTAAGAAAGAACGGAATAGAGGTGGCGGAATAATAGAGGTTTCGTGAAAAAAAGAAATGTGGAATTTATTTAAATAAACAATGAGATTTTCCCTTGGAATCGTATTTTAATAATTCTATGAGAATTTAAAATCGTTCAAAAATATTATACAGGATATTCATTCAATCATTGCCCTGGTGGTGCATACCTTGTCAAGTTATTAACGGAAAATTTGGAACCAGAAGTGGTTTTTCAAAAAGACAGTTGGAACTATGTTGCTAGTTTTACTGCATCTTCGCAAAAACCAACGCACTGTGTTCGCAATTTCAGAAAAAAACAAAAACGCATACAATGTCTGAGCAATTATGCACATTTAAATTTTAGTACATGCCCGCACCTCCTCTCCATAACGACTTTCACCAAATCACCCACCTGATCCATGAAGCCAGGCAAAGAGCTTTTGCCAAAGTGAATGAAGAACTGGTATTGCTCTATTACCAGATTGGGAGGATGGTTTCTAAAAAAGTAGCTGAAGGTAGCTGGGGCGACAAAACGGTGGATGAACTGGCCGGGTTTATTCAGGACAAGATTCCGGGCATAAAGGGGTTTAACAGGAGGGGATTATACCGCATGAGGCAGTTTTATGAAACCTATGCTCCCTCGTCCGCTTGTGTGGGGTTTTGGAAGGAACGGCAGACAAAGGAGAACGATACCGAATCTGGAGCAGATCCCCGCAATAAAAGGGGAAAGAATGCAAGTGTGTCACCAGGGCTGACACAATTTAAATACCCTGGTAATCAGCATATTATATTTGTGTCATCAGTGCTGACACGATTAAGCTGGACACACCACCTGTTGATTCTATCCAAGACTAAAACACCGGAAGAAAAGCTATTCTACTTGCTTTCCGCTATCAAGGAAAAACTATCGGTCAGGGAATTAGAGCGCCATCTGAACTCAGGGCTTTTTGAGCGTACCCTGTCGAGCGACCGGCAAATCCGTAGTATTCAAAAAACGCTCCCGGAAGGGATTTTCAAAGACCCTTACATTTTTGAATTTCTCAATCTGCCTGAGCTGCATTCTGAATCAGATCTTGAAAAAGCGCTGACGGAAAACCTGCGGAAATTCATCCTGGAGATTGGCAGGGACTTCACCTACATGGGCAATCAGTATCGTATTCAGGTAGGCAACAAAGATTATCATACCGATCTGCTTTTTTACCACCGCGGACTGCAATGCCTGGTTATGTTCGAACTTAAAATTGAGGAATTCAAACCGGAGTTTTTGGGAAAGCTTAATTTTTACCTGGAAGCGCTGGATCGGGATGTGAAGCGAGCCGATGAAAATCCAAGTATTGGCATTCTACTTTGCAAAGGAAAAGATACGGAAGTAGTGGAATACTCATTAGCCAGAAATGTATCCCCTGCAATAATTGCAGACTATGAAACCCGCCTGATAGATAAGGAAGTCTTGAGAAAAAAGCTGCATGAACTGGCGGGAAAGTTGGATCTGCCAGATGACAGTTAAGAATGCACATTCACTGCTCAACTATTCCGGTCATTTGGCCAAAAACCAGAAATAGGTGATATCTTAAAGGTGCGGTTCAATGGTGAAGGGAAGGACGGGTTTTTCAAAATATTAACTGCTAAAAAAGCTGAATCTCATCTGACCACTGAAGCGATCAAGAATTTTGAAGGAACGCTAAAAGTAATTTCACCTCAGAATTTTGGTTTTGTAGAGGACGTCTTTGTTGAACCGAAAATTATTCAAAAAAGAACCTAACAGACGGACAGATATTGACAGACAAGGCAATATTATCATTTAACAAAAAGAAAAATGAATGGGGATAGAAAGCAATTGAAAAAGAATAGCCATGATTCACAGCCGCACACATCTCAAGTCGCTTCGTATAACCCCGATTTTAATTCCCCCGAATTCGATAGAATTAAAAATTTTCACTTATGTATTTATAAATATTAAAGGAAGGTTCCGCCAGCTTTATTTCCAGTTCTTTGATGAGGACTTCCTTCTGTATATCTTTCATTCGCTGCTGCTGGATCAGGCGGTAAGCTTTTTCGGCCATGAGCAAAAGTTTCTTTTGCTGGATGCTGCCACTGTTTATATGTTGTTTTATTGATTTGATGAGCGAATCAATTCCTTCATTTTTCAGTGCAGAAGTTTGCACCACCGGGATTTGCCAGTTGTGGTCAGATCCATGCTTCACCATTTTCCGCAGGTTGGCGATGTAAATTTCTGCACCCGGCCGGTCAGCTTTGTTCACGACAAAAATGTCAGCGATTTCCATTAGTCCGGCTTTTATCACCTGTATTTCGTCTCCGGATTCGGGAACCAGCGCCACAACCACCGTATCGGCCAGGCCGGCTATTTCCACTTCTGACTGGCCTACGCCCACCGTTTCTATGATGACATAATCGAAACCGGCTGCTTTCATTACATCCACCACCTCGAAAGCTTTGAGCGAAAGCCCGCCCAAAGAACCACGGCTTGCCAGCGAACGGATAAACACATTGGGATGATTATAGAAATCACCCATCCTGATGCGGTCGCCAAGCAAAGAGCCGAAGTTGAAGGGGGAGGAGGGGTCCACTGCGATGACGCCAACAGACTTGCCGGTGTCAGTCAGTTTCTTGAGGAGCGCATTGATTAACGTGCTTTTGCCCGCGCCCGGAGGTCCGGTAATTCCAATCACGGGCACAGGAGGAATCTGCAATCCCGTCAGGATTTCCTGATAGTTTCCAGCCTGGTTTTCGACCAGCGAAATGCACCTGGCCAGAAACCGCTTATTGGAATAGTGAAGAAATTGCGACTGTTTTGAAAGGTCGGGCATCAGCCTTTGTTGTGGTAGGCTTCAAAAGTAGAGATTCTCTTAGTGCCCGCTCAGCATGGCCGTCACTTCCTCTATCACTTTTTTTGGAACCGGATGATGTCCCCGCTGGCTGCGGATCTGGTTTTTGAGATGTGCCTCAGCCTCATAAAGCTCACAGCAGGATTTGCATTCCCGAAGATGTTCCAGCACCTCCTGCTGTTCTTTTTCCGGCAGTTCATTGTCCAGCAACAGATTCACCTTTTGTCCTACATCCTTGCAAGTAACCATTTTTAAAAACCTTTTTTCTTTGCGTAATCAGCCAATTTCTCTTTTAATAAATTCCGTGCCCTGTGCAGCCTGGATCTCACGGTTCCGACAGGCACGTCCACGATCTTGGCAATTTCTTCATATTTGAAACCCTCCAGATCGCAGAGCAGTATAATAAGCCTGTAGTCGGCAGGAAGTTCATTGATGGCCTTTGTGATCTCATCGCCAATCATTTCTTTAAATACCTCGTGCCTCAGGTCTACAATGCCCATATCTTCAGAAACCTCACGGCCCTCTATGTTGTCATAATCAAGCTGCCTGGGTTTTGTGCTCTTTTTCCTGTACTCATTAATAAAGGTATTTTTGAGAATTTTCAACAGCCATGCTTTTGCGTTCGTTCCCTCCTGATAGTAGCCTGCATATTTGTAAGCTTTCAGAAAACTTTCCTGAAGCAAATCTTTTGCATCCTCCTCATCATTGGTTAAATAAAAGGCAAAATTGTATACAGATTCTATATGCGGGAGAAATTCCTCATTAAATATTTTCTCCTGTTCTGCTTTGGTCAGCTCCTGCACCATGTATCTTTATCGCTGGGTTAAGTGAAAATCTGAAGAAGGCTTATGGCGGGTAAAACTCATGAAAATTTCTTGTCAGTGGTTATTATCACTCATAATGAAGAGAAAAATATTGAACGCTGCCTGGCTTCCGTGCAGGGCATCGCGGATGAAATTCTGGTTGTGGATTCTTTTTCCACCGATGCTACAGAACAAATTTGCAAAGAGTTCCCTGTTCGCTTTGTACAGCACGAGTGGATGGGATATTCCCAGACCAAAAATTTTGCTAACACGCTTGCCCGGCATAACTGGATTTTTTCTCTTGATGCTGATGAAGTGCTGTCTCCTGCACTTCAGAACGAATTAGCGCAAACGAAATCCGGCAAAGAAAGGTTCTTCACCATCAATCGACTCAACAATTATTGCGGAAAATGGATCCGGCACAGTGGCTGGTATCCTGACTACAAGGTGCGATTATTTGACCGCAGGCAGGCAAAATGGGTCGGAGATTATGTGCATGAAAAACTTGAACTTGAGGCCGGGATCGTTCCGCGAACGCTTAATGGAGTGTGCTATCATTTTACGATTAGTTCTGTTGCACAACATGTGGAACAGATCAACAAATTCAGCACATTATCCGCCCTGGAACTAAAGGCAAAAGGCAAACATTTTTCGATATGGAAGGTTGTATTTTCACCAGGTGCGAAATTCTTCAGCACCTATTTTATCAGGAGAGGTTTTATGGACGGATTCTATGGATTTGTAATAGCAGTACTCTCAGCTTATTCACGATTTCTTCGGTATACCAAGCTTTATCAATTAAATTCAAACGCCAGGGAAAGAATCTCCTGAACTTTCTCTTTTCATCTTCACCTTTTAAATTAATGAAAATATGAATCTGAACAAGGAAATTGATCTTTTACGGAAGCAACAGCAAGGACCTTATGTATCTATAATTGCTCCGATGAAAATGGTTTTCCCGGAAAGCAAGCAGAATTCCATTGGAATGAAAACGCTTATTCAGAAGACTGAAAAAGAACTTGAAAGGAAATTTGGCAGAGAGCAAGCCAATAAACTCATGGAAAATATCCAGGGACTTGAAAAGGACATTGATTACCAGCATACCTTAAATGGGGTGGGCATTTTCGCTACGCCATCTTTTTCCCGGATCGTGCATATTCCTTATAAACCTGATGAACGCATTGTGATTGACGATCATTCCTTTGAACTCCGTGATCTTGTTTATGCCACCAACCGGCTTTTTCAATATTGGGTATTAAATATATCAGAAGATCCTGTGCGCCTCTTTATGGGCTATGGGTATGAATTGCAGGAGATTATGGATGAAAAATTCCCGACAAAATTCCTGAGCCCATCGCAGGAAAATGTGGAGGCCCCCACACCTCACGCCCGCGAAAAAGGCTACTATAAAGACAAATACATGGAAAAGTTCATCCATGAAGTGGACAACAATCTTTTCGATTATCTGAAGAACGACTCCTTTCCGCTTATTGTCATGGGCACAACCAAGCCGGTCAGTTATTTTAAGGAGCACGCGAAATCAGCGCGATATGTGATCGAAACAATTGAGGGCAAAACCGGGAGCAAACCGGTGCATGAACTGAGACAGGCACTACAGCCGGTGGTAGATGGTTACATCCAAAAAACCATTGATGAAAATATGGCCCGCCTCCGTGAGGCAATCGGAAAGAAAAAAGTTTCGCAGGGGCTGAGGGAGGCCTGGCGAGCTGTAAGCACCGGAAACGTAGATACACTGTTGGTAGAGGAAGGCTATCATCATGAAGGCTACCTCGGGGAAGATGGATTCGATATTGCGCTGAGCGACAATGGCCGGCACAATGGCCGGATGGCAGATGCGGTGGACGATCTTATTGAAATGGTGCTGGATAAGGGGGGAAAGATCGTATTTGTATCGGCTGGCCGGTTGGAAGAATTTGGGAAGGTCGCACTTATCAAAAGATATTTTGAGGAAGCGAACACGGCAGTGTAGCACACTTTCATTGATCCTTAATAACAAATAGCAAATAAGGAAGCCTCGCGAATCATTGCGGGGCTTCTTTGGTTATACAGGGTGCCTTCTATTTATGCAAATCTGCTACATTGAGTTGCTTGTATGCAATGCGTGCAGGCAGATAAGAAGCGATGAGGCCGAGAACAATAGCAGTGCAGAAAACAAGGACGAAATCCGTGAGGCGAAAATCTACAGGATAAGCTTTGAGCACGAAAGTGCTCCCACTATTTATCTTAATGAGCGAATACTCCTGCTGCAACCAACAGATTAAATATCCAAGGCCAATACCCACCACGGCACCAATTCCGGAAAGCAACATTCCTTCATACAGGAATATTCTGCGAATAAGCCCGGCATTTGCGCCCATGCTTTTCAGAACGGACATATCCTTTTTCTTCTCAATGGCCAGCATTACCAGCGAGCCTATCAGGTTGAAGGCAGCAATCAGCAGGATGAAAGTCAGGATAAGGTAAACCGCAATTTTTTCTGTTTTCATAATGCGGTATAGCAAGGCGTGTTGCTGAAACCTGTCTTCCACCACGAATTTGGGACCTGTCAGTGTCTCCACTTTTTCGCGCATCTTTTCCAGGTTTACCCCCGGCTGCAGGTTAATCTCGATTGCTGTAACCTTTTCCGGTTCGTTGAATAGCTCCCGCCCGAAGGAGATCGGCACCAACACATACTTCGAATCAAAATCCTGCTGAATGGAAAAGACACCGGCCGGGAAAATATTCATCCGGATAAAGGCCCTGTCAGGCGTGAGGCTGATAATTCGCTTAGCATCTCTATTTGGATAGAATGCCTGCAACCGGCTGAATTCGCTAAAGATGTTTACACCTATTTTGCCGGCCACCCCGGCTCCCAGCAAGGCAAAAGGAATGGAGTTTTCGAGCAGAATACTTTCCCCTACGTATATCATCGTATCAATCCCTGTGGTAGCAAGATACTCGGGCCGGATGGCCTTTAGCGTGGCAATCTCCTGGTTTTCGTCATACTTCAGCAAGGCATTATCTTCCAGCACAGGGGTTATGCCGCGGACTTCCGGAAGCTGCGCCAGTTCATCATATCGTGCTGAATCTGGATGGAAAAACTTGCCTTCAGCCAGCGTGATCTTAATTTCTGAATCGAATGAATTGAAAAGTGAAAGCACCACATTTTCAAATCCATTAAAAACGCTCAGCACCACTATCAATGCGAAAGTGCCTACCATTACGCCCAGCAGCGAAATGGCTGAAATAATGTGAATTACATTTGAAATTCTGCTTCCAAAGAAGTATTTGCGGGCAACAAAGAATGAGAAATTCATAGGGGATTTGCTACGGTTCAGAGAAAGCTTAAGATGTTATTTTTTTCACAATTTCTGCCAATTGCTTTGTTTCATTCAGGCGTGAAAACTTTTGGTAGGGAGCATTTTCCAGGCTGATGTCAAGGTCAGGATTATTTTTCCATTGGCGGGTAAGATCAAAGAAATAGCGGTAAAGTTCATCTTCCTGGTTTCGTCCGAAGGTTTTACCGGCCTGGCATTCCTCTATAATTTTGGCACTTTCTCCGTGCGGTGGCCCAATATTGAAAATGGGTTTCTGCGCGCGAAGGTATTCGTAAATTTTACCGGGCAAATTTCCCACATCAGCTTTGAACTTTGGAATAATGAGCAACAATGCCGTGGAGGCCATCATCAGTTCCACAGCTTCTGCATGGGAAACGTATCCCGTATATTCTACATTAGCTTCTAATCCTAGCCTTTTTAGGTGAGACTTGATACCCGGAGAAAGATCGCCTACAAACCTGAGCGTATAGGCCACATCAGGATTTTCCTCCACCATTCTTTTTAGCACGTTCCAGAAAATATCCGGTTCGTATGAATCCGCAAGCGTTCCTGTGTAGGTGATAATAAATCTGTCTTTGGGTGGCCGGGAAGGCATGTTGAAATCCGATTCATCATAGCCGTTATGAATAATCGTAAATTTTTCATCTGAAATTCCCGGAGCTTTTGCCATAAACTGTTCTTTGAGCAAGTCACTAATGGTGACCACGGCATCCGATTCTTCCATTACCGATCTTTCATACGCAGCATCTTTTCTTTTGGCAAAAGGCAAATGGCGCAGCTCAGGGTACCAATATATTTCAGTCCAGGCATCGGCCAGGTCTGCTATCCACGGCAAACCGGTTTTCCTTTTTACGGCTCTGGCAATGAGTTGAGTGCTATGCGGAGGGCTGGAAGTGAGGATTGCATCTACTTTATGCTTTGCCGCAATTTCCAGGGCTTTGGGTATCGCAAATTGGTTCCAGCCTCTGCGGGCATCCGGCACATAAAGATTCCCCCGGATAAAGCGTGAAAATTTCTGAAGTCGCGTAGGGTTGCTTTCATTTGCAAACCCTGCGGTAGGCACCTTTCCTTTACCTGCAAATCGCTTGTATACGCCATAAGGTTCCAGCGTAGAAGTGCGGTAAACGGGAAGCCAGTCCGGTACTTCCTTCATCATGCTTTCATCACGAAGCGGATAATTCGCCTGGTCAGCGTCCACCGTGAGCACCACGGTTTCAATTCCCATTTCCGGTAACAAGGTTGCCCATTTCAGGCATCGCTGTACGCCAGAACCTCCTGCCGGAGGCCAATAATAATTTAGGATAAGTAGCTTCAGCGGTTTAGCCATTCTCAGAATATATAACATTTAGCGAAACTTCCCGGTAATCAATGCAAAACGCAGGTATGACGGGAAAAATCTGGTTTCTCATATCGGCTTGTAAATGTGAACGAGCGTTAATGTTATGGCCGCACAAAAGTAATGATCGTTGAGGCTTATTGCCGTCAGCCCGATCTTTTTGAAATAGTTGAAACTCCCCTTTCTGTGGTGCAAATAGCATTGGATATTATGCTTACCCGGCAACTTTCATTTTGGGATGCGTTAATTGTTGCTGCGGCAGACAGGGCTAACTGTTCTGTACTAATTACTGAAGATTCAAATCATGGTCAGCAAATTCTTGGAATGAAGGTGCAGAATCCATTTGCTTGACTGGGATGTCTTTAGTTCCTCTCCCTCAATATCCGGTTTCACGATTTCCGCATGGTAAATTAGTCGAACTCTCCAAACCAAACCTTCAGCGCCTCGACCAAAACATCGTTCAGTGGCCTTCGTGTAGCATTGAGGCAAAGGGCAAAACTGATTTCTTCGTCAGGGAAATGGGCGGCCATGGACTCAAAGGCGCCTATGGAGCCGGCATGACCGTAACAAGAGCGGTGGTTAAACGGGTAGCGGAAAATACCCATTCCAAAACCATCTTCCAGGGAGATCATTTTTGATATCATTTCCTGCGGGAAGAATTCCTCATTGAATATCGCTGCAAAGAAGACGTTCACCTCTGCTGGCGTAGAAACTATCGCTCCGGCTCCCATGAGTGTTGACAGATCTCCTTCCGGGTGCTTTTGCCAGCCTCTTCGCCAATAATACGACTGAGCCTCATGGCTGGGCTGTCCCGCATTCCGGCCCACATAAGTATACCGGAGCTGCAATGGCTTTACAATTCTTGCCTGAAAGGTTTCAGTAAAAGAGGTGCCGTCAATTTCTTCTGCAATCAGGCTCAATACCACATAATTGGCATTGTTATATTCTGCACGGCTGCCCGGTTTAAAGTCAATCGGAGCCTGCTCAAAGATTTCCAGGATCTCTTCCCTTGTCTGTGGATTCACCAGGCTGTATTTCTCTGAGCGGTCTTCTCCGAAATTATGAATGCCGCTACGATGTCGCAGCAGTTGCTCAATAGTTATCTGCTCTGCCTGCGGCCATTTGGGAAAGAACCTGAACAATGGCTCCTGTAGCGAGAGTTTTCCTTCATGCACCATTTGCAGGATGATAACAGCGGTAAAGGTTTTGGAGATTGAACCCACCTGGTAGCGAGTTGTGCTATCCGCTTTTATCTCCGGATTAAGGCTGGCGTACCCAAACGCCCGCTGATATACAACCTTACCCTTTTCCGCAATGCTGAAGCTGCCCATAGCCTGGTTCTTTGTCTCCAGCCGGTCGAACAGTTCATCCAAATGTTTATTCTTTAAATCCTGGGCGTTACAGAAAAAGGGTATGGCAATTAAAGCCAAGAGCAATAGCATTTTCATAAACTGTACTTCAGAGTAGTGGCAAAGACATTCGGATGAAACGGAAACCGGTAGCGAAAATTTTTCCTTGAAATTGAATATCCGGGTTTTTGTTTTAAAGATGCCGTATCTCAACACATGCTTCTACAACGAATTATGCATTTACTTATCTGGCTTTTGCTCTCATACAGGCAAAAGCATAGTTGCCTTATTTTAATTTAGTTAGCGAATTTTGCGTCAGGCAAGAATCCTATCCTATAAAATTAATTTTGAATGGCTCATTGCACATTGTGTTTATCGCAGGATCTGAAGAAAGAGGTCAGAGGAAAAGATAGCAGGAAGTATTGGTTTTGCGACCGTTGTTTTCTGATTCATGCAGATGAGAAGTATTTTCTTCCGGCAGCCGAGGAGAAGAAGCGATACCTGGAGCATAACAATGGAATAGAGCAGGCAGGGTATGTGAATTTTCTGAACCGGGCGGTGAATCCGGCTCTGCCATACTTAAACCCTGAGATGCGAGGTCTGGATTTCGGTTGTGGCCCGGCACCCACAATATCGAGGCTTCTCGAAAAGCATGACATTATATGTGACCATTATGATCCGCTCTTTTATCCTGCACTGGATGCCGATGCCTCCTACAATTTTATTTTTGCTACAGAGTGTTTTGAACATTTTTTTTATCCATCAAACGAAATGAAAAGGCTGCAATTATTATTGAATAAAAACGGATATTTAATTGTGATGACGGAAATCTGGGAAAGCTTTGACCTTTTTAAGAATTGGTATTATACCCGTGACCGGGCTCATGTTTCTTTTTTTCACAAGAAAACGATGACATTTTTAGAATCTAATTTTAATTGGAATTTAATTTATAATACTGATAACCGGGTTTTTATTTTTCAAAAGAAATAATGAATATTAATCGAAGAGGTACTGTTCTTCTTAATTTAATTTTTCGCATATATTTATTTTTTATTAAATATTAATAATCATTTTTTAAAAACTTAAATAGGATGGACAGCCGGGTGTCCATTGAACGTTCCTGCGCTTTACGCCTCATTCGCTGTGCATTTTCCCTAATTTTGGCCGGTTCAATAAAAGAAAGAATTCATGCTTGAGAAGGAGCTGCTGCTGAAAGCTTACCGCCTGATGTGTACAGAACGTGCCATGTTTGCGATCTATGACGCCAACCGGCAGATCACGCACTATGTACATGCCACCGCCCGCGGCCATGAGGCCATACAGATTGCTGCCGGACTGCAACTGAAACCGCACGACTATGGCGGATTTTATTATCGTGACGATGCGTTTTTACTGGCGATGGGTTTTACGCCCTACGAACTTATGCTGCAACTGCTGGCCAAGCGTGACGATCCATTTTCTGGCGGCCGCAGCTACTATGCGCATCCTTCCAGCAACGATCCGCGATTTCCTACCATCCCGCACCAAAGCAGTGCTACGGGAATGCAGGCCATTCCTACAACAGGCATGGCGCACGGCCTCAAATACCTCGAAGGTCGCAACCTCCTGAAAGCTGGAGAAAAGCCTGTAGTGCTTTGCTCCCTCGGTGATGGCTGCATTACGGAAGGTGAAGTTTCCGAGGCGTTTCAGCAGGCGGTATTGAACGACCTGCCGGTGCTCTATCTGGTGCAGGATAATGAATGGGGAATTTCCGTAACGAGCGATGAAATGGCAGCGATGGATGCCTATGAATTTGCCGCTGGTTTTAAAGGAATGCACCGGATGAAGGTGGATGGAACCGAATTCAGCGAAAGTTATGAGGCGATGTTTAAGGCAATAAACTATGTTCGCAACGAACGCAAACCGTTGCTGCTGCACGCCACCTGTCCGCTTCTGGGCCACCACACGTCAGGCGTCCGAATGGAGTTTTACCGTGATAATGCCGACCTCGACCTGCACCGGCAGCGCGATCCCATCCCCAGGATGGAGGCGTATCTGAAAAATAAACATGAGATTACAGATGACGACTTGGCGGAAATTAATGAAGAGGCAATCAAGCTGGTGGCCCGCGATTTTGAGCGCGCCAAAGCTGAGCCCGATCCGGAACCTGAATCGCTCATGCATCATGTGTATGCGCCAACTTCTATAACCGAAGAAAAGGGCGAGCGCTCCCCGGCAGGTGCTGAAAAAACCATAATGGTAGATGCGGCCCTTCATGCCATTGACGAACTGATGCGCGATGATGAAAGGTGCATTCTGTACGGCCAGGATGTAGGCAAGCGCCTCGGTGGCGTTTTTCGCGAAGCGGCAACCCTGGGCCAGAAATACGGGGATGACCGCGTATTCAACACGCCAATCCAGGAAGCATACATTATTGGCTCTACAGGAGGAATGGCAGCCGTGGGCATCAAGCCGATTGTAGAGGTGCAGTTTTGCGATTACATATTTACAGGACTGAACCAACTCATCACAGAGATGAGCAAATCCTGTTACCTGACGATGGGCAAGTTCCCGGTAGGTTCCATCATCCGGGTGCCGATCGGTGCGTATGGTGGCGGAGGCCCTTACCACTCCGGCTGTCATGAATCGGTGATCACCCCTGTGAAGGGAATTAAAATAGCCTATCCCTCCAATGCAGCCGATATGAAGGGATTACTGAAAGCGGCTTATCACGATCCGAACCCTGTGGTAATGCTGGAACACAAAGGCCTTTACTGGAGCAAAGTGCCCGGCACCGAAGCCGCAAAATCGCCTGAGCCTGATGAGGACTACATCATTCCTTTTGGCAAAGCCCGCATTTTTCAGGAAGCAGGGCAGCAGCGGATTGACAATGGCGAAAGCATCGTGATCGTAACATACGGGATGGGCGTACATTGGGCGCTGAATGCCTCTAAGAATTATCCCGGACAGATAGAGATCCTTGACTTGCGCACGCTCGTGCCATGTGACGATGAAGCGGTGTACGAGGCTGTCAGGCGCCACAACAAATGCCTGGTGCTTACCGAAGAAACGCTGAACAATTCCTTTGCCCAGGCGCTTGCCTGCCGCATTCAGGAAAACTGCTTTACAGAACTGGATGCTCCCGTCATGACAATGGGCGCTATAGACCTCCCGGCCGTTCCGCTGAATGTGGCCATGGAAAAACTGATGTTGCCTAGCGCTGAAAAAGTGGCAAAGAAAATTGAGGAACTCCTGGGCTGGTAGATTGAGCAGATGTCCGCTGCAGCATTCACAAAATCCCATTGTTTTAGCAGCCAGTACTTGGTAATGTTAGTTTTACTTACTTTTGGCAGGTTGGCCGGTGAGGAGGTGGCGAAACCGAAAAGCACTTACAAGTAGGAAATTAAATACAAAGTAAAATACAAAATAAAATGAAAAATAAAAATCAATTAATCGCGATGCTTACCATGTTATGCATTGTCTTATTTACAAGTTGCAAAAAAGAAGAAGATGATACACCCACACCTGCAGTTTCCGGGGTATTCCTAAACCTTACTTTTAATACAAAGAATGCCTACTTCTCAACAGATGGAAGTATGTCGGCACCAGTTGATTCGGGTAAAGCAAAGACAATGACAGATAAAATTGATATTACCTTTATATTTAATTATGACTATGTCGAAGCTGGATTCTTTGACCCCATTGCACGGTCTCAGGTTTGGTATTGGGATGATTATTATAATCCCTGGTTAAGTACAGCCGTGGAAACAAGATATTACTCAACTACACTTACAAAAGCAGACTTCGATGCAGCACAGGCAGATAAAGGCAAGATTGCAACTTATTTTTCTGATACGAGTACTGTATTAGCGCCCCATGAAATTTTCCCTGAAGGAAGTTGCATAGGAGGAAGACAGACGCATAGTCCCGAATCGGTAATACTTTCCCGTGGACAAGTATTTGGATTTAAAAATACTTCTTCCGGGAAACGTGGACTTCTCTATATCAGAACGGATCAATATACGGGTTGGCCAGCACCATTTTCAAGTACTGACACAAAGGTGGATATAATAAGAGAAAATTAATTTATCAAAAACCTATTCAAAATAATTGTTCCTCAGCTATTAAAAAAAAAGGGGTTGCCGCTAAAAAGCCACAACCCCTTTCAGTTAAAAATAAATTAAATGCTACCGGTTAATTGTCACTTTCTTCATTACCGTTTGACTACCGGCCTGAATCCGTACGAAATAGATTCCACTCCGTTCGGTGCTGAGGTCAATGCTATAATCCTTAGAAGCAATTGTAGCATCTTCCACAACCTGTAGTTCCTGGCCGAGCGTATTCAGGATGCTGATGCGGACGTGCTCCTCATTTGCCAGCCCCAGCCGCAGGTTAAACCTTCCGCTGTTAGGGTTGGGAAATAGCTCAACGCTGTTACTGAGGTTTTCGGAATCAATACCGGTAGTGGGCTCGGTTACTTTCACTAGTCTAAAGATCTCTTCAGACAAATTGCCGGACATATCCTCTGCCTGGTAGGTGATGAAATAATCGCCCTCGAGCTGAGTGTTCACAAAGTTGCCTCCAATAATTATCTCCGGATTCGGATCAAAATTATCGGTGGCCTCTGCTTCAGGATCATTCCAAACTTCCCAGCGCTCCAGGTAAATTACCGGATCACCTATTAGCCTAATGGCAGGCGCTGTTTCGTCTACTACGCATATTGTCCGGGAAATGCTGTCGCTATTGCCGGAAGCATCCGTAACAAAATACCATAGGGTAAAGCAGCCGCGATCGTCAGCCGTTCCAGTCCAGTCGCCACCGGTGGTAACGGTGTAATCTTCATTACAGCCATCATCAATGGTAAGGCCTGGGTCATCAAGCGAAGTATACACTTCGATGGTGAGCGTGTCCTCTCCAATTAGTGCCACTGCCGGAGGCGTTTCATCCACTACCACTACGGTTCTGGAAATACATGCAGGACCATTGCCCGCATCGTCTGTTGCGCAATAATCAAGGATGTACGTGCCGGGGATAATGGTATCCACTTCTCCGGTTGCAATGATGTTGACACTGGCATCGTAATTATCAGAAGCCGTTGCCCCCGAATCGTTATAGGGCAAACAAAGTTCGATGGTGTCAATCGCAGGTCCGTTAAGCGTAACAACCGGAGCTGTCCGGTCCATCACCACAACCGTCCTTGTTTCCACGGCCGTATTGCCCTGCGCATCAGAAACGGTGTAGGTGAGTTGGTAACTTCCTGTAACGGCTGTATCTACAGATCCGGTGACCACCACATCAGATGTAATGTTTCCGTCCAGATTATCTGACGCAGAATATCCGGGTTCTGTATAGGTAGTGTGAACCTCAATCGTATCAGGATTTTGTCCGGAAAGTGTCAGCACGGGCTTCACGGTATCTTCCGTAATAATGACCACCCGGATTACTTCTATGGCAGCATTACCAGAGGCATCGGTAGCATTATAGGTTACGTAAAATGTATCTACCTGGCATGTATTGATGGTCGAATTATCAATATTCACGCTGCTGCTGATGATGCCATCTACATTGTCAGTCACCACGGCTGAATCTTCGTTGTAAGGATCGCATTGCGCTAAGCGAACGGTATCGGCACCAATGAGATCAATGACCGGAGGCGTTATGTCCGGGCTGATGATAATGCGGTAATCCTCAAACTCGCCAAACTGGTGCGGACCACAGGGCCTGGTGGTTTGGTTGCCAAAACCTGCTCCTACCCGCATCCTTGTAGCGCCTGTAAGTGCGCTTGCAGGAACAGTGAACGAATCCGTGAAACTCAGGGTTTTCGCTCCTGTTTCCAAGGCGATGGATTCGGTTACCTCATCAAAGTCGCCATCCTGGTTGAAGTCAATCCAGGCTTCGCGCGACATTGAGTTGTTGTTGGTGGCGCGTTCCAGCGTAATGCCATACCTGCCGCCTTTCTCAAGCGTGGTGGAATGCGTAGCCGTGTAGTCAGTATAATTGCTGGCTCCGGCCAGGGTAGAATTGTTGATCGTGCCCAGGCTCACGCGGCTGATCCCTACATCTGCATTCAGATTGGAGACAGCCGGAGTGCAGTAGTTCACTACCTCAATATAATTGGTTTTGGTCAAAGAATCAGAGGCGCTGGCGTTGCTTACCATTAGTTTCACAGTGTACTGGCCGGGAGCATTAAAGGAAATCTCCGGATGCACTGAATGCTCATCCGTTCCATTTTCAAAATCAAAAGTGGAAGGTGTGATCGTCCAGGTCCAGTCGCTGACGCAGTAAGAGCTTGTATCCGTCAGTTGCACTATTTCGCCAACGTTGGGACGCAGAATATCGGCAGCAAATCGTGGCCCGGGAGCGCGGTTAGGAATAACTACCACCACTCTGTTAACCATAGAATCGGAACCTCCGCAATTGGTGACTCTCATCCTTACATTATAAATGCCGGTGGAGGAGAAGCTGTAAGTAAGATTGCGGGCACTGCTTTCCGGGATACCGTCATTATTTACATCCCATGAATAAGTCAGGTTCTGGCCTGTGCTCAGGTTTTCAAATGAGGTGGGAATTCCCACACAGGTTGTATCTGTAGCTGTAAAGTCAGCAACAGGCGGAGTGAAGTTGCCGGGTATGGTAGACCATTCAGCGGCAAAACCTGCATCAATAGTGGCTGTGCTGTTATCGGTTTCAAATTCGATGTACATTTTACCGCTGTTGGCAACCAGGCTGTCCACTACGCTGGCATTGGTAATCTGGCCCGTCATCCCGTTGGGAGATGAACCTGTGTTCCAGAGGGGAATACCGGTTGCATCTTCGCCATCATATACGCGCAAATAATCCCCTCCTGCAAGGTCAAATTCGTTGAGCTGCAATATGACAGCGCTGGCGCACGGTTCAATTAAAAACGCACAGAGGTTTATACCATTGTGGCCCGCTCCATAATCAATATTAGGCCCTCCGTCATCATAAAGATTACCGGACGGCACTTCTGTAGAAAATGGAAAAACACACATATTCTGGCTGCCTTTCACCACGATATAGTCCTGGTTGCAAATGGTATCAGAACCGGAAGCATTGGTCGCGACCAGGCAGATGCTGTAAATGCCGGGATCATTAAACGCAATGCCGGGGTTTTGAGAAAACTCGGTACCTGAAATCCAGAAATATGCGGAAGTAGGTGCCCGCACGATCCATTCCCAGGAACTGGGGCCATAGAGGGAAAGATCTGTGAGTTGCACTGTTTCAAATATTTCTACAAGGTTTTTGTCACCTATAAAGCTGGCCTCTGGCTTCCGGGTAGGATTATGCACCGTAATGGTTTGCGAAGAACTGTCAAGCCCCCAGCAGCTCCGCGTCACCAGTTTCAGATCATACTGGCCTGCAGCGGTAAAAGTATGGCGCAGGTCGAACTGACTGGAAACGTGGCTGCCGTCTACATACCAATTATGGCTGCCGTAGTTAAATTTGATTTGCTCAGCGTAAGTGTTCAGGAAGGTTGTCGGGCTGTTGGTATAAATAGTATCAGGCACTGAGAAGTCCACAAGCGGTGAAATTCCGGTAGCAAAAGAGCAGGAATCAATTACGCGGAAACTATCCATTGCGGTTCCCGGATAACCGCTAACCGAGCCATCCGAACTGAAATGAAAGCGGAAGCGGACATAGGGTTCTCCTGTGAGATCTCTGAGTGATAACCTGTATTCCTGCCATCCACTACTGTTGCCGCTCCACTTGGGGGGAGCGAGGTTGCCAAAAGCGCTGGTGTTATTATAGAAACCGGGTGCTGTCGCGCCAATTTTATTCCAGGACACGTTATCAGTCGAAGCCTGGATTTCCAATCCATCCCAGTTTGTTTCCGTATCAAAATTGAGGAAAAAAGCAAGAAATGGAATTCTCATTTCGCTGAAATCAAAACATGGAGAAATGAGATAAGCTTCGTCATTGTTTTGATAATCGCCATCCAGGTCAGTCATCCATGCCTGCGTGCCACTGGCCGCAGAGGTTATGCCCGCTGCAGGCGATCCCCATTCCCACCTGTCTGTGCCGCTGGTGGTCCAGCCACCTCTGCCTGATTCAAATCCCTCCGTGTATGGAAAAGTATTGACAAACGGGATTTTTGTTACCTGAACATTTATAGTATCATTAGCGGGTACAAGGTCAGGGCGGTATTCCGTCCACAGTACGATGTCATACTCTCCGGCTGTGCTGAGATCTTCAGAATTACTGAAAGTGAAATTCCGGGTTGAACCACTGGACAGAGCTGATGTCAGAAACATAGTATCCCGTTCCACGCTGCCACCATTGATGGTATAACCGAACGGAATCGTGTCTCCCGAAGCCATATTATTCAGTCCGGTGTTTCTGACGGTAACTTCCAGATTTTCATTTGTTCCCAGGTTACAACCGCTGGCCGGGCCGAGGAAAGCAGTAATCCTTACGTCATCGTTCACAAAGCGCTGAAATCGAATTTGCGGCCGGTTCTGATGGGTTCCGGATGTATTGGTACTTGCACATACCCCGGAAAGATCTGCATGGTATTCAATGCTTGCATTGTAGCTGTAGGTATCCCACGCGGTTAAAGCATTATTAGTAAAACTACCGTTGTTAAAACATACTTCTATAAGGATGTTATCAGAACCATTCCAGGAGAAAGGAGAACTAAACTCGTGCATGTTCCAGCCCAGTTCTTCCGTGTAGGAGCTCGCGTTAAAAACGGTGGTCCAGCCCGAAGTGGTCCAACTGGTAAGCGCTGTTTGCGTGGTATGCTGAATTCGGATGGTAAAATTCTGCAAGGCCGTACCCTCTACACCCACTACGTTAAATCCAAGCGCATCAAGATCACCTGATGTAGCACCGGCAGAGGTCATTTCTGCCTCCCGGATAAGAAACTGATGTTTCGCTCCCCACCAGTAGTTTCCATAAGGAGCCGGGTAGCTGGTTCCTGTATTTGACCCTGCACTGCCGGTACCTAATGTGAATTCAATTTGAGCATTTAATTCCGAACAAAAACCACTAACTATTAAAATGAAAATTAATTTTCTGAGCCAAGATGACAAGTGACGGCTTTTGGCCAAACTTCTTGTCGTTCTCTCCTGACGCCTGTCATAGAGAAAATCAAGTAAAAAAGGACGTGTCATAGGTATTAAGTATTTAAAAAATGAAAAATGAACAAACAAATTACGGCTTGCGAAAGAAGGAACTGTATTCAACATTCCAGCTTTTTGCAAAGAAAGTAAACAGTAATAACATCTTCAACTTCTGAGCGGAACAACTTGTTTTCCCGCAAACCGGGCCGTTAAAAAAAGCAAGGCAAAAGCAATTAAATAACTCAACCACCAGGGGATGTGAATAAACACTGATACAAGGTGGCCTGTTGCCATCACCGTCAAAGCAACGGTTACGGCATAGGGCAATTGGGTTTGCACATGGCTTATGTGCGAACAGGAGGTAGAAAGGGAACTTAAAATGGTGGTATCAGAAATCGGAGAGCAATGATCTCCAAATACTGACCCTGCTAAAATAACGGATGTGATTTCATAAAACAATTCCATGGTCTGGTCTTCTGAAAAACCGGCTTCCCGGCTAAGCTGATAACTCACAGGAAGAAGCAACGGATATAAGATCGCCATAGTTCCCCAACTGGAGCCGGTTGAAAAAGAAACGATCGCGGATATTAAAAACACAATAAAAGGCAACAGTAGTGGATTCACATTTCCGCTGAATGCACTCGCGATAAACTGAGCCGTATTCAGCTCCCAGGTGAGTGCGGCAAGCACCCAGGCCAGTATCAGGATCATGATGGCCATGAACATGGATTTTATTCCTTCGGTAATTACTTCCACTGTTTTTTGAAGTGAAATAACCCGCCTTGCTAAAGTAATGACAATTGCCAGCAGCAGGCTCAGGAACGAAGCCCAAAGCAATGCCTGGTAAGCATCTGCTTCGCCCAGGGTCAGCGCGATTTTGGTGAGAAACCCTAAACCCGGATCACTCCATACTGATTCGCTATACCCGGTATACAACAAAGCACCAAAGGCAACAGCAACCAGCGAAAAAACCGGCAGGAATGCATTGAGCCATGCTGCACGCATTTCGGGCCTGCCTTCATCTGCCGGTGATTGCAGCTGCCCTGTGGCATCCAGCTTTTCATCTTTTCCTGTTCTTGCTTTTCTTTCCGCCTTAAGCATTGGCCCAAAGTCCCGGCCCATCAGGATGAGCATTAACATAAAAAACAGCGCACAAACGGGGTAAAATGCGTATTTCAATGAATTGAGGAAAATAGAGTAGGGGCTTTCCTGCAGGTTCAGGGCATCCGCCACTTCCTTTATGTATCCCAGTTCAGCCCCAATCCAGGTGGTGATAAATGCGATGGCCGCGACAGGAGCAGCCGTGCTGTCAACGATGTATGCAAGCTTTTCACGGCTAACCTTATAGCGGTCAGTCAGCGGCCGCATCGTATTTCCTACGATCAGTGTATTGGCATAATCATCAAAAAAGATGAGGATGCCCAGGAACCAGGTCACCAACTGGCTCCTGCGGGATGAATTGGCATAGCGCGTCAGAAGTTTCACAATCCCGGTCATTCCCCCGTTTGCGGAAACGAGACTCACCATGCCCCCGATTAATAATGAAAATACAATCACCGATAAATGTCCGGGATCAGAAATAGCATTAATCAAATAGGTATCGGCAAAACGCAGCAGGGATAACATAAGGCCACTGAAATCGAACCCATTTAGAATTAATAATCCGGAGAGAACGCCCAGGAAAAGTGCAGTAATCACCTCCCGGAAAATAAGCGCCAAGAGAATGGCGATGAGTGGTGGCAATATGCTCAGCCAGAAGGGAAGCGAAGTCACCTGCAATTCAACCGAATGGCCTTCACGGTCCTGTATTGTAATCGTACGGCTTTCGGCAACGGTTACAGAAAAGTTTCCTTTTCCATTCACTACGGCAACAGCCGTTTCCGTTCCGTTGACCTGAAAATGCAGTGTATCAGAAATCGCTTCTGCAACAGCTCCATCAGCATTTAGGAGGACTATGGAGCCCTCCACGTTTGCTTTGCCCACGATGCGGGTTGGCAACTCTGCAGAAAAGCTGTGGTATGGAGCGGAAAATATTGTTGCCGGGAGTATTGCAAGCAGAAAGGTGAGCAGCGCAGCCCTGAGCAGATTCTCTAATTTTGTCGTCATATAAAATGGATACCCCGCGTGAACCTGTTTTTTGATCCCAATGTGGCGACTAATGTAAATCAATTTCTGCTGAATGCAGATGAAACGCACCATGCCCTGAAAGTGCTCCGGCTCCGTTCTGGCGATGAAATATACATTACCAACGGCAAAGGCAGCATTTTTAAAGGCCTGTTGATGGCAGTTGCCGGCAAGGAAGCGCAAATCGGAAACCTGCGGTTGGAGCAGCAGCAGGAGCGGCATTACAATATCCATTTGGCGCTCTCACCTGTCAAAAACCTGAGCCGGGTAGAATGGCTTCTGGAGAAAGCCACAGAAATTGGCGTATCGGAGATCAGCTTTGTGAATTGCCAGCGCACCCAGCGCAGCCGATTACGGCCCGATCGTTTGCACAAAATAGTGGTGGAGGCCATGAAGCAATCCATGAATGCTTTTCTTCCCGCAATTAATGAAATTATGCCTCTGGAAAATTATCTGGAAAGGGAACATCCTGAGCAATGTTTCATCGCCCACTGCGAAACGGGTACGGAGCAGCATCTTGCCAGGCAATATAAAAAAGGAAAAGATGTCACCCTACTGATTGGCCCAGAAGGAGATTTTACCCCTGATGAGGTGGCCCTGGCCTGTGCAAAAGGTTTCGCAGAAGTGAGCCTGGGAGACACCCGCCTGCGCACGGAAACAGCAGCGTTCATGGCCGTAGCCGCGGTCCATGTGCTGAACCGGCAAATGTAGGGTGGCAAAATTTTGCGTCCCTACATTTGCCATACACAAACATTGATATTCACATGAACGCGATCAGCCTTACTAAAAATAAAAATAGTGCTCCGAGATGGCCGGAGATTAATTTTCCTGAAATGCAGGACACCATCGAAACGCTCCATCAATGGATTCAAATTGTTGGAAAGATCCGGCTGAGGACGATGCCCTGGCAAAATCACTCCTGGCATTGCACGCTCTACATTACATCTACCGGATTTTCCACACATGGCATTCCTTACCGGGGACTGGTTTTTCAAATTGACTTTGATTTTAAACAGCATAAAATCTTTATGCACTGTTCTGACACTGACGTGGCAGAAATGGATTTACGACCCATGACGGTTGCTCAATTCTATCATGAATTGTTTGATAAATTGAGGAGCATCGGCATTGATGTAGAAATTCATCCGAGTCCAAACGAAGTGGATCCGGCAATTCCATTTGCTGATAATACCGTTAACAAGTCATACGATCCGGAAGCATCTTCTTCTATTTGGCAGGCCATGCTTAGGGCGAATGGAGTTTTTCATAAGTTCAGAAGTGAATTTATTGGCAAGGCCAGTCCCGTTCATTTGTTTTGGGGAGCGTTTGACCTTGCTGTTACCCGGTTTTCAGGTAATGCGGCTCCGTTGCATCCGGGTGGAGTACCCAACATGTCATTGGAAGTAATGCAGGAAGCCTATTCACAGGAAGTGAGCAGCGCGGGTTTCTGGCTTGGGAGCAAAGCTTTTCCTATTCCCGTCTTTTACGCATACGCTTATCCGGCAGCTCCTGAGTTTGGCGCCCAAAAGGTTTTACCAAAGGAGGCATTCTACGATGCTCAGATGGGAGAATATTTTTTAAAATATGAGGATGTGCGAAAAGCAGAAAACCCAGGACAGACATTGCATGATTTTCTGCAAACCACTTACGAAGCTGTTGCAAACACCGCAAAGTGGAACCGGAAAAAGATAGAGAAATGAATGTTAAGTGAACAGAAGTAATCCTGTTTCAAAATCGCCTTTGGGTATGCCATTCCCATAAAAATCATCCTGCCGGAAGGGATTTCTTTGATGATCCGGGTTTAGCGTTTTTCAAACGGAACGCATTAATTTCGTTTAGGGAAATACGGAACAGAAACCGCTCTGTGAAAATGACGACTTTGCGGCAATATACAGGGAGGGTAACGGACGACACAGCAAAGGCTAATGATAATCAAAACAGAAATTTTAAATATCATAACTACAATGGGACGAACAAAAGTTAAGATTGGTGCTACCATTTCAGCAGACACCAGCAAGGTGTGGGATTATTGGACAAAACCCGGACACATTACTCAGTGGAACTTTGCGAATGATGACTGGCAATGCCCCAGGGCTGAAAATGATCTGAAAGTGGGCGGAAAATATTTTGCAAGAATGGAGGCCAAAGACGGAAGTTTCGGATTTGATCTTGAAGCGGTTTATGACGAGGTGATTGACCAGAAGAAAATTACCTACACCATGTCGGACGGGAGGCAGGCAACTACCGATTTTGAAAACCTTGGTGGAGCCACTAAAGTTACCACCACTTTTGACGCTGAAACTGAAAATGACGTAGAAATGCAGCGATCAGGATGGCAGGCGATATTGGATAACTTTAAGAAGTACACGGAAACCAGTGGGAGCGCTGATTGAAATATTTGCTCATTACATCATTGTAACGGAAATTATTTTACTTGCAAATTTGATGGGATACGATACAAACTTTTGAAATTTAAGGAAATATTAAATAATGCTGAACACAGGCCCTGGCCGCTTCCCTCCGGAAAATGGATGTATTACCAGGAATGGAATGATGTGGTTTTTCTTCATTGGCGGGTTGATCATGAGGAATTACGAAAGTTAGTACCGAAGGACTTGCAGATTGAGAAATACAACGGAGAATCCTGGGTTTCATTGGTTGCGTTTACTATGGAGAAAGTCAGGCTGCGAAACTTACCTTCGTTTCCGTCTGTTTCAAATTTTCACGAAATCAACTTCAGGACATACGTTAAATTCAAGGGCAAACAAGGAGTTTATTTTCTTAGCATGGAATGTGGATCCAAAATTTCCTGCCTGGTAGCTAAAGTACTTTCTGGCCTGCCTTACAGGTACTCAAGAATCATTCGAAATAAAGGTCTTTGCAGTTCCGTAAATGTTAAGAGTAAAGACAAACTATATTTAAAATATGAAGTAGGAAATCAATTGACCCACAAATCCGGGATTGATAAATGGCTGACCGAACGGTATGCCTTATTTCAAGACAAGGATAAAGCGATCAATGAATTTAACATTCACCATGTTGAATGGCCGTTGAATAAAATTAAGGTCAGCGATTTGAGATTAGATTATCCAAAATTTAACGGTTTATTAAACCACTCGCCTGAAATCACGCATTATTCGCCAGGCGTTAAGGTAATTGCCTGGGACAAGGAACGGAATAAAAAATTGGGTTCGGCAGTATTTTCGGAGAACGTATAAGCGCGACTCTCATTTAAGGCGTTCCAGTCCACCTTTTCGCTTTATGAGATTTTTATAATCCCATTGAATATTTCTTGCTTTTTCAAGCCAGCGTTTCAGGTTTTCGCGATTGATTTCGGCAGCATCGGTATAGCGAATGGAGGCGTCCTTAAATTTTCCGGTACCGGGCTTCAGTTCTTCTTCATCAAAACTGGCTCCACTCCAGAACATTAAACGAATACAACCTTTTAACTTGCTATACCCTGCAATGGGATTTCCGTCCAAAAACCAAACAGGATGCGCATGCCAGATCTTGTTCTCTGCCTCCGGAAGACCACGGTTAATTTCTTCAGCTAAAAGGTTGCTGATCTCCTTATCTTCTTTTGATTGCAAATCGTTATAAGCTTGAATTTCTTTGTTCATAATTTTATTTAGTGTTTTTTTAATGAAACGGCAACGGTCAAATTTCGTTGTTTTCTGCCCGGTGGCCGCGAGGGGTTGAAACATTATCGCTACGGAGCAGGATGTTATTGCTACGTAGGGTAGGGTTTCAACCCTACTCAGTCTTCCGGCACCGGAGCAGGGGGGAATAGCCAAAAATCCGCGATGGGTTGAAACGCCATAGCTACTTAGCCGGAAATATATTGCTACGTAACCTTACCCGGTCAATGTGCTAAACAAGATCGGTAAATAATATTGTAGGTTTGGATTACTTGTGCCCGCGATGGGTTGAAACGCCATCGCTACGTAGCCGGAAATATATTGTTATATAACCCTACCCGGTCAATGTGCTAAACAAGATCGGTAAATAATATTGTAGGTTTGGATCACTTGTGCCCGTGATGGGTTGAAACGCCATCGCTACGTAGCCGGAAATATATTGCTACATAACCCTA